>JAUVQB010000106.1 GCA_030598385.1 Alphaproteobacteria bacterium
AAGATCGCTCCCGCCAAATTATCGTCACCTGCCAAACAGGGGAAAATGCGGCCAGAGGAGGCAAGCTGCTCAAAGAAATGGGCTTCGCAAATGTCTCCTATATGGAAGGCGGTATGGAAGCTTGGAAAGCAGCTGGCCTACCAACCGAATAGTTCCCACTAAGGGGATGTCGCTTAACCCGGTCCCACGATACCGGAGTGACCTTATGGTCCGCTGTGGGTCAACTTCGGACCTCCAGCGCCATGCCCATTTACGTCCGCTATTGGGGTAATAGCAGACATTGGATGTCCGCTTTCAGGGATCGATTCAGTTCACCGCCGGAATGTCTGAAGGTGGGGGTAAAGCGGACGTTCTTTTTCCCCACCTTTCCACGCCCCTCAGGGACTCACTGACGAGGCCTATTCAGTGAGGCCGATATCAGCGGCGGCTCTACGGGGCGTCTGAGGTCGTCTCAGCATATAAGGTTGTTCATGCCTATGAGCATCGGAAGCGGCGGCTGCGGCGGTTTTAGCGCCTACACCAGTGCAGTGCGCCGACGTTTCCGGCCCGTTAATGATTCTGGGTCACATTATGAGCCTTGGTGGTGTGGAGGTTCGTATGCCCCCGCTGGGCAATGCAGCAGCTAAACAAGAGCCGTTTCTTCTCACAGCCGAAGAGCCGCGTCTTCTCATAGCCGAAGAGCCGCTTCTTCTTACAAACGAGGAGCCGCTGCTCCTCACAGACGAGGTAACGCTCGGAGAAAAGCTGAGTATAGGGTCATCCGAAATGAGATGGCCGCTTCGTCGAAGCGTACTTTTCGTCGTGGCGACCAGTCTGGCCCTCTGGCTTGGGATCGGCTTCCTAGTCCAAACACTATTCTGAAGTCGCAGGGGGATTATGACGTAGGGCGGAGTTCCCGGTCGTGCAAAAAGAGCGGAACAAGGACAAGAGATCATCATATGGCGGAAGCGAAGCAGTCAGACTATAGCGCGGACGATTTCGTGGTCTATCCGACACACGGCGTCGGCAAGGTTTTGGGCGTCGAAATCCAAGAGATTTCGGGCATCTCCCTCGAACTCATCATCATCAAGTTCCACGAGGATCACATGACCCTCAGGGTACCCGTGGAAAAGGCCCAGACCTCGGGCTTGCGCAAACTCTCCACCCGCAAAGTCATGGATACCGCGCTGACCACCCTCAAGGGGCGCAGCCGGGCCAAGCTCACCATGTGGAGCCGGCGCGCCCAGGAATACGAGGCCAAGATCAATTCCGGCGATCCGGTCTCGATTGCCGAGGTGGTGCGTGATCTGCATCGCGGCGACGACCAGCCCGACCAGTCCTACAGCGAACGTCAGATGTATCAGGCGGCCCTCGACCGCCTGGCCCGGGAGTTGGCGGCGCTCGAGAAGATCGACGAAGTCGCCGCGGCGCAAAGACTGGAAGACATGCTCAAGGCAGCCTAAGCTGTCACCTGTTCGGAGTCGGCTGCCCGCCGGCGACGGCACCCATAATCGGTAATTCCTCTTTGATGCGAGGGCCTTGAATGCGGGCTCGGCGGCGTCGAGAGCGGCGGAGGAGCATCCGGCCGAGCGCATGACCGACCGCCACAAGTTTGCCAGGCTGAATGCCGCGCGGCGGGTTTGGGCCGTCGCCTCCATCCACGGCGAGGCTGCGCGGCTGGGCCGTCTCCACGGTTTGATCTGGGATCGCCTTGAGCCGGGCGACCGCATCGTCTATCTCGGCAACATGATCGGCCGCGGCGCTGCCGTCGGCGAGACCCTGAACGAACTCCTGGCCTTTCGTCGGGTATTTCTTGCCGGGCGCAACGCCTTTGCCTCCGATCTGGTCTACCTGCGGGGGGCCCAGGAGGAGATCTGGCAAAAGCTGCTGCAGCTCCAGTTTTCCCAAGACCCGAAACGGGTCCTCAACTGGATGGTCGAATTCGGCGTAGGCAGCACCCTCGAAGCCTATGGCAGCAACGTCGAACTCGCTCGTGAAGCGTCCGGCTCCGGTGCCGTCGTATTGACCCGCTGGACCAGCGGGCTGCGCCAGGCAATTCGCCAGCACCCCGGGCATTTCCATCTCTACGCCGCACTCCGTCGCGCCGCTTATACGGCGGACGCTTGCCTCTTGCTGGTCAACGCCGGTCTGGACCCGGAGCGGCCGCTGGAGACCCAGTTCGATAGCTTTTGGTGGGGCGGCGAAGGGTTCAGCCGCATCACCGAACCCTATGGGCAGTTCCGCAAGGTGGTGCGTGGCTTCGAGCCCCGCCATCCGGGCCTCGTCGAGACCGACTATACCTTGACGGTGGACGGCGGCTGCGGTTTCGGCGGCGCGTTGATGGCCGCTTGCCTCACGCCCGCGGGCGAGCTGGTCGACCAGGTCGAGGCTTGAACCCGGCGGCCGGCACGCCGGCCGGGCAGCTCCAAAAAATGATCATTCATACCAAAGGTATTAGCCGCCGATATGGCGCTCGAGGCTCTCCGCGATATCTTCGGACTGAGCGAGATGGCTGAAGTGGGCAAGATAGGCGCCATCCGGCCCCATTAGATAAATGAACGAAGAGTGGTCCATCAGGTAGGTTCCGGACGACGCGTCCTCCGCCTTGGCGTAATAGATCCGGTAGGCCTTGGCCGCCGCCGCGATCTCATCCGGGGTGCCGGTGAGGGTCACCAGATCGGGATGAAAGCTGGGCGCATAGGCGGCCAGCGCTTCGACGGTATCGCGCTCCGGGTCGACCGTGACGAAGACCGGCACCACCTGTTCGGCGGCCTCGGGCGCGCGCGCGCTCAACAATTGTAAGGCACGGCTCATGGCGAGCAAGCTGGTCGGACAGACGTCCGGGCAATAGGTGTAGCCGAAGTAGATCAGAATGTAGCGGCCGCGAAATTCCTCGTCGCTGCGCCGCGCGCCCGTCTGGTCGGTCAGCTCGAAGGGGCCGCCGATCTCAACCGTGCCGCTGGTCGTCGTCGGTCCGATGATCAGCGGCGGGCGAAGCTTCTGCCAGGCCAGCCATCCGCCGCCCAATACAAGCACGGCCAATACGGCCACGAACCCTAAGCGTGCCGGAGTCATAGAGCCAACTCTACAGCGGTTTCACCCGATGCACGGGAGAATTCGAAGCGCAGCATGGCGCACAACAACCCGGACCGCCGATGAGCGGCCCGGGCCCCAGGTTTTCAGTACTTCGATCGCCCGCGGTCAGTTCGGCAGCGAGGAGCGCAACCGGTCGGCGTGGGGATTGAAGAACATGCGTTCGACCAGGATCTTCTGCGGGTCCGCGCCGGCCGCGTAATAGAGCTCGTTCCAGCTGGTCCGCTTGACGATCGCCGCGCCCTCCAGAACGCCGCCGCCAAACAGGCCCACGGACTTGGAGAAGGCATAGATATCGTCGCTGAGATTGGTGGTGGTCGAGGCCTCGACACCCTTGCCGATCGGGCCGACCGCGATACTTGCATCCGCGCCCAGCTTGAATTGGTTGTCGAGGATTGCAGTGATCGCGCCATCGTTCATGAAGGTGAACACGACCTCGGACAGCTTGCCGCCGATCTGCAGGCCGAAACTGGCGGCGCCCAGGGTATAGAACGCGGGAGAAGACCAGCTACCGTCGCTACCTTTGACGAGCAAAACACCGGATCCACCTTCGCCGCCAATGATCAGACCGCCCTTGATCAGTTGCGGGATGATCAGCACAGCTTGAGCGCGCTCCATATAACGGCGGAGTTCCGGCAGGTTCGGATCGACCATCAGTTTCTCGACCGTCAGAGTGGCCTTTTCCACCAGCTCTTCGGGTTTGGTGGCGGCACCTGCCGGGTTGAGGGTCGTGAGGAATAGGGCGCTCGCGATAACCAGTGCTGCGAGCCAGGTGCGTTGCAGAGGATTCTGCAAAGCCGAAAGTAAAGTCATCGACAAAACTCCTGTGATTCACCTCTTCCGGTTGCCCCCAATCCCGAATCGACTCGGAGTCTACCACGGCCGACCGCCGGCTTGGCCAGCCCCTTTTTCTTGAACTATTTCGGACACTCAGCGATTGACCCTATGACCGAGATTGAGCTGGCTGACCCGCCAGCTATCGGCCCCCTGGGGCGCGTGGCTGCCGGCGGCGCCGGCGATATGGTCGAGGCGGGTGAGAGAACAATTGTCGACCGCCAGCGCCAGGGCATTTTCCGGGTCGAGATCGAGCGCGAGCGCCACGGCGGCGCGAATCGACCCACCATGGGCGATGGTCACGATGTCACGGCCCGCGTGCTCGGCCGACAGCCGGCCGACCGACCGGGCGACCCGCGACACCACCTCGGCAAAGCTCTCGCCGCCCGGCGGGCGGGTGTCGGCCGGCGCCAGCCAGAAGCGATGCCACTCGCCGTCGCGAATCTCCTCCAGCTCGGCGAAGCTGCGGCCCTGCCAGTCGCCGAAATGCTGCTCCGCGAAATTGGATTCAACGTGGGGCCGGGCCAAGCCAGGCTCGCCGCTGTCGGACCAGTGTGCATGGATGGCCTCGGCGGTCTGACGGGTGCGCTGCAGGTGCGTGACGATCCAGACCGCATTGCGGGGCAACACGCCGGCCAGCCAGCGGAATGGGGCGGTGTCCGAACAGTCCGCCGCGAGGTCGTCCTGGCCGTATATGAGCCCGCCGGCCTCCACCGGCGCATGACGGACCCACCACCAGCGTGTCGTCGTGCTCATTGCGCGGCCAGGAGGGCGACAGCCGTCAGCAAAACGGCGATCTCGGCGGTCTGTTGCACGGCCCCCAAGACATCGCCCGTATAGCCGCCGATCTGGCGCAGGGCTATGAGTCCGGTCACCGCCGCCGCGACTAAAGCCGCAAGGCCGAGGCTCAGGGCCATCACGCCCCCGGCCGCCAGCGCCGCCAACAGCAGGCCGAGCCCGAGGCCGGTCACGGCATCCGCCGGGCCAGGGCGGCCGGCGGCGGCGGCCAGACCGTCGTCGCGCGCCGGGGCGAGGACCAGCATCACCAGAGGCAAGGGTGCCCGCGACAGGCTGTGTGCCGCGATCAATACGGCTGAGGCCACTTCCGGGCCCGTCAGGGCGGCCAGCGCCGCGCCGCGCAATCCAATCGACAGGATCAGCGCCAACACGCCGTATGCGCCGATGCGGCTGTCGCGCATGATAGCGAGCTTGCGGCGCCGCTCGAAGGCGCCGCCGAAGCCGTCGGCAACATCGGCGAGGCCGTCCTCGTGCAGGGCGCCGGTGATCCAGATGGTGGCGCCGACGGTCAGCAAGGCGGCCGGCAAGGGCGGCAGCCCGAGACCGCCGACGGCGATCCAGGTGACCAGCGCGCCGCAGACTCCCACCACGAGCCCCACCAGCGGCGCCAAGCGCAGGGCCGGGCCGAGCTCATCCGAAGCGGCGGCAAGGGAGAACGGCCCAGGCACACGGGTGAGGAATCCAAAGGCCAGCTTGAAGTCCCGCGGACACGATGAAAGGGAGGTAAGAAAGGCCGTCATGGCTTGCGGTAGGTTGCGGTGGATCGCGATTGATGCTGGTTTCGGGCGGTCGGTTATAGGACAGTTGCGGCCCGGAGCAAACGCCTAGCGTGACCGGCAATCCCCACAGCCCGTCCACGCCCTTGGAGGTGAGATGGCGGAACAGCGTAGCTTTGCCAGTCTGGATGAGATCCGCACCCTCTTACGCGAGCTTCCGGGACCGGATCTCGAGGCCGGCGCCGCGGCGGCCGAACGGCAGGCGCGCTTGACCAAGCCGGCCGGTTCGCTCGGCCGCTTGGAAGACCTGGCGCAATGGCTCGCCACCTGGCAGGGCCGTCATCCGCCGCAGATTGAGCGGCCTTACGCGGCCGTCTTCGCCGGCAATCACGGTGTCGCGGCGCGCGGCGTTTCGGCCTATCCCGCCGCGGTGACCAAACAGATGGTGCAAAACT
>JAUVQB010000502.1 GCA_030598385.1 Alphaproteobacteria bacterium
CCGCCGGCGCCGAGGTCGTTACCACCAGCAATTATGCCGTGGTGCCATTCATGCTGGCGCGTGGCGGCGTCGAGGACCGGATGGAGGCCATGCTGGCGGCGTCGGTTCGCCTGGCCCGCGAGGCGCGCGACCAGGCCGGCCGGCCCGGGGTGCGAATCGCTGGCTCGTTGCCGCCGCTCGCCCAATCCTACCGCCCGGAGCTGGTCGGGCCGCCGGAGGAGATCGAGCCCTTGTACCGCCGCATCGCATCCGTGCTGGCGTCCGGCGTCGACCTCTTCCTCTGCGAGACCATGTCGAGCGGCGCCGAGGCCCGTTCGGCCGCCAAGGTGGCGGCGGAGTTCGGCAAGCCGGTCTGGGTCGCCTGGGCCCTCGACGACGAGGTGACGGGCGCTTTACGCAGCGGCGAAAGCCCCGGCGAGGCGGTGGCGGCGCTCGAGGGGTTGCCGGTCGAGGGCTTCCTCTTCAACTGTTGTGTGCCGGAGGCGGTTTCCGCCGCTCTGCCGGATTTGCGGGCGGCGACGGCCGGCCTGGTCGGCGCCTACGCCAATGCGCTCGCCGGCTTCAAGTCCGACTACGTGATGGGCGGGCAGGGCGGCGAAGGCGGCGAGACGCCGGCGCGCGAGGACCTGGGGCCCGCGGCTTACGCCCAATTCGCCGAGGGCTGGCGCGCCCTGGGCGCCGACATCCTCGGCGGCTGCTGCGGCATCGGCCCGGATCACATCGCGGAACTGCGCAACCGCCTTCTCTGACGGCGGCCAAATCGCCAGCCTGGCCGCCGGTCCGACCGAAGCCTTCTTATCCACAACAATTTGACAACTGCCGCAAACCGTCGTGGGCCGACTCGGGCGCGGTTTGCCATAGTGATTCCCAACTGTGGGACCCTGGGCGCGTGAAGGAAGAGGAGGGTGCGATGTCCGGCAAGATCATCGCCATCGGTAACTTGAAGGGCGGCACCGGCAAGACCACCATCGCGGTCAATCTCTGCGGGGCGCTGGCCAACGGCGCGGGCCATCCGGTGGCGCTGGTGGACGCCGATAAGCAGGCGAGCGCCTCGGCCTGGCTGTCCCAGACCGGCGAAGCCGGCTTGAGCTGCCACGTGCTGCCCCTGGAGACCACCGGCAACGCCCATCGCTGGCTCGGGCAGATCCGCGATCTGGCCGAGGAGAACGACTACGTCCTGATCGACCTGCCCGCCGACATCGGCCCCGCGACTCAGGCGGCGGTCGCCGGCGCCGATCTCATCGTCGTGCCGGTCACCCCCTCGCCGCTGGACTTTCATGCCGCGGCGCAGGTGATCAAGCTGTTGCGCGGCGCCCGCAAGGCCCGCAGCAACGGCCATCCGGCCTGCTTGCTGGTCGGATCGAAGGTCGACCGGCGCACCGTGGTGGGCCGCGGCATCGAGATCGCCCTCAAGGAGTTCAAGGAGCCGGTCGGCCCGAGCGTTTGCCAGCGCGCGGCCTTCGTCAGCGCGGCGGTTCGCGGCGGCTGGGTCGGCGCCTACGCGGTCGAAAGTCCGGCGAGGGACGAGATCGCCGCCCTCGCAAAAAGGGTGAAGCGGGCGGCCGCCTA
>JAUVQB010000369.1 GCA_030598385.1 Alphaproteobacteria bacterium
ACCGCGCGTCCGCCGAGCAAGGCCGCGTCGAAGCGCAGTTCTCGCTCGGCACGCTTTACGAGACCGGCGCCGGCGTCCCGCGAGATCCCGTCAAAGCCTATCGGTGGTACAACCTGGCCGCCAGCAACGTGCCTCCTGGGACCAGCCGCGACCGCTTGATCAAGCACCGCGATCGAATGTCCTATCATCTTTCCGACGATCTGCGTGAGGCCGTCGAGGCGGCGCCCGTTCCGCCCGGTTTCGCGCTGGCGGCTCATCTTCCGGCGGCAGCCAATAAACCCGCCGCCGAGGCGCCAACGGTGACCGATATCCAGCGCGAGCTGGCGGCACGCAAGTTCAATCCCGGTGCCATCGACGGCGAGATGGACGGTTCGACGATCGGGGCTCTGTCCGCGTTTCAAGCGTCGAACGGGCTGGCCGTTACCGGGGAAGTCGACACGCCGACGCTGGATAAGCTTTTCGGCCCCGAGGAGGTCGCACCGCGCCTGGAGCCGTTCCCGCGGGCCGCCGCGGCTCTCAAGGAACCTTCGCCGCCGGCGGTGCCCGTTCCGCCGGTGGAGGAGGTCGAGCTGGATCCCGATGAAACGCCGGTGCGAGTGGCCGAGGCTCCAGCCGAAGGCCCGACTGCGCCGCCGCAAACGGCGCCGCCGCCGGTGCCCGATACCGCAGCCTCCTCGGGCGGGGCTGCGCGGCAAGAGGCCGGCCCGCAGGAGGCCGGCAGCGACCTAGAAGCCACTCGCCGCTTGGCCGAGCAAGGCAACGCCGCGGCCCAGATCAACCTGGCAACCATGTATCACTATGGACAGGGCATCGCGGAGGATCATGCGGAAGCCGCGAAATGGTACCTCCTGGCCGCGGAGCAAGGCCGGGTCGACGCCATGTTTCCGCTCGGATCTTTGTACGAGTCCGGAGCCAAGGAGACGCAGGATCTGATCGAGGCCCACAAATGGTATAGCCGCGCCGCCGAAAAGGTGCCCTCCGGCAAGGCGCACGAGATCATAATCAAACGCCGGGACCGCGTCGCAGCCCGGCTGTCCCCCGATTTGCTGGCGACTGCCGAATACACGGCGGCCGAAAGCGAGGAATCGCCCGAAGT
Source organism: Alphaproteobacteria bacterium (assembly GCA_030598385.1). Taxonomy (GTDB): domain Bacteria; phylum Pseudomonadota; class Alphaproteobacteria; order Kiloniellales; family JAKSDN01; genus CALJXB01. The sequence continues at coordinate 1,097 of JAUVQB010000369.1, forward strand.
CGCACTCCGCAACCAGCCAGCCAAGGCGCCGCCCAACCAGCCCCCCTCCAACCTTGTCTTCACGGCCCTGAGCGGCGTGGCGCCGGCCAGAGCTTCGGTGCCGGAGAACGTGAGGAACGGCACCGTCATAGGCTCCGTTAGCGCGTCCGACCCCGATCCTGACGAGGTTCATACATTTGACTTGATCGAGGATGCCGAGGGACGCTTCGCCATTGAAGCCGGTACCGGAAACCTCGTGGTCGTCGATGGCGCGCGCCTCGACTTCGAGGCGGCCAGCAGCCACAAAATCGTGGTGCGGGTCACGGACTCGCGCGACCTCACCTATGACGAGGCCCTGCCTGTCGCCCTTATCGATATCAATGAAGCGCCGGCCGCCGCGGCCGCGACCTTTGTCGTGGTGGAGAACGCAGACGCCGGCGCCGTGTTGGGCGGGATCAGCGCCGTCGACTTGGACGGTGGAGTCAATGGCAAGCTGAGATATGCACTCTCCGAAGATGGGCCCTTTGCCATCGACCCCGCCACCGGGGAGATCCTGGTGGGCGACGGCGCAAGCCTCGACTTCGAAACGCGGCCGCAGCTTGAATTCGCGGCGATCGTCACCGACGGCGGAGGCCTGAGTGCCGGGGCCGTCATCACCGTCAAGCTGAAGGACGTGAACGAGGCGCCCCACGGCATCGAAATGGCGGTGGGCGGCACGGTGAGCGAGCATGTGCCCGCGGATACCGTCGTGGGGAGGATCCGGGCATCGGATCCGGATGCGGGGGACCGCCTCATCTATAGCCTGATTGAGGATGCGGGCGGCCGTTTTGCCGTCGAACCGGAGAGCGGAACCATCAAGGTGGCCGCCGGCGCAGATCTCGATTTCGAGCAGGAGGCCGGCTATCGACTGATGGTACGGGTCGCCGACTCAGGCGGCCTCACCAACGAGGGTGCCGTAGCGATCGGGGTAAGCGACGTCAACGAACCGCCCTGGACGGAAGCCCAAACCTTCACCGTGAAAGAGAATGCCCCCGATGGTACCTCCGTCGGCAGGATCAGCGCCGGGGACCCGGATGGCGGAGCCAACGGCAAACTGAGCTATGCCATCGCCGATGGCGACAGCTCCGGGCAACTCGCGGTCGACGCCAAGACCGGGTACATCTCCGTCTCCGACGGCTCCAGACTCGACTTCGAGACCGGCTCGGCTTTCAAACTGACCGTCACAGTGACGGACCAGGGCGGCCTCAGCGATGCCGCCCTGGTGACCGTCGAACTCCTCGACAGCAACGAGCCTCCCGAGGCTCTCGGCATGACGGGAGGGACCGTCGTGGAGAGCGCCAAGGGCGGAACCTTGGTGGCGACGCTCTTGGCAAGCGATCCGGATGCCGGCGAACGCCTGACCTACAGCCTGACCGAGGATGCCGGCGGCCGTTTTGCCATCG
>JAUVQB010000440.1 GCA_030598385.1 Alphaproteobacteria bacterium
CGGCATGCCGATCAGCGACGCGATGGCCACCGAGATGCCAATCAGATAAGTGGAGATCATCGCCTTTTCCCAGTTGCCGGTGACGGCGATGAAGGTCGCCAGCCCAGCAACCAGGAGGCTAAGACGCGGGCCGCCGAGCTGATAGCCGGCCAGCGCCAGGACCCCGACCACGCCGACCCAGGGCAGCGACAGGAGGAACCGCTTGAAGGGGATCAGCACGTTGAGCAGGAGGAAGGTCTTCACTGCCTCGAACTCGTCGAAAAAGTTGATGTTGATCCACTTCACCAGGGCGTCCCAATAGGGCCCGGTCGTCAGGGTGAGGTCACGGGGCAACGATTCGAAAGCCGGGACGACGACGCTCAGCCCCGTTGTCACAAGGATGAGCACAGCGGCGAAGCAAAGATGCGGATGCCGGCGCAGGAAACTCGCCGGCCGCTCGCGGTGCTGGGGCGGCGGCTTGGCGGCGAAGGCCTGGCTCAGGCGGTCGAGGGCGATGGCCAGCAGGGTAATCGCGATGCCCGACTCCAACCCCTGGCCGATGGCGAGCCGCTTGAGCGACGTCCAGACGTCGTGGCCGAGCCCGCCGGCGCCGATCAGCGAACCGATGATGACCATGTTGAGGGACAGCATGATGACCTGGTTGACGCCGACCATCAGGGTCGGCCCGGCCGCCGGGATCATCACTTTCCAAATCAACTGGCGCCGCGAGCAGCCGGCCATGCGGCCGAACTCGACGATCTCGCTCGCCACCAGCCTGAGCGCCAGCATGGTGCAGCGGACCATGGGCGGCATGGCGTAGACGATGGTCGCCGTCATGGCCGCGACCGGGCCGAAGCCGAAGAGAAAGAGAACCGGCACCAGATAGGCGAAGACCGGCACCGTCTGCATGAGATCGAGGATCGGCGTGATGATCGCCTCGGTGCGCGGCGAGCGGGCGCCCCAGATGCCGACCAGCAGACCGATTCCGACGCCGAGCGGAACCGCGACGACGATCGACGACAGGGTGATCATGGCGCTGTCCCATTGGCCGAAGATCACCAAGTAGAGAAAGCAGGCGCCAACCAGAAGGGCGAGGCGCCGCTTGCCGGCCTGGATGCCCAGCATGACGACGACCGCGACCACCGCCACCCAAGACACGCGCGGCAGCTGATAGACGATCTCGTCGTCCTCGCCGAATACCAGCTTGAAGCCCTCGGCGAGCAGGCCTTTGGCGGCGTCGAACGGCCAGGTGAGCAGCCAGGCGATCGAGCGGGTCAGTTCCTTGAAGGTGAAGAGGCCGAGGTCGGCGTGGTTGATCAGCCATTTCATGAAATCGCTGATCCAGAAGCGCAGGGGCACCTCCCAGGCGCGTGGATACTCGACCGCCCAGGGGATGAGATCGCCGGCCAGGGACAGCGCCACGACGAGCGCCAGCACGAGGCCCCAGATGATCAATCCCCGCCCGTTGCTCGGAAGGCGCCGGGGCGCCACCGACGCGGCGAGGCTCACGCCGCTCCCTCCCCCTTGGGACCGGCGTCCGACTCTGCATCCGACCCGGGTCTGCGCACCAGGACGTCGAGCACCGCCTCCCTGGTTAGCTGGCCGATGACGGCGCCGGCGCCGTTGGTGACTGCGACCGGCTGTTCCTGATCCACCACCTGAGCGGCAAGGTCCTCGATCTTGGTCTCTGCCGTCACGCTTCCGGCAAAGGCTGTATCGGCGGCCGCCGGCGTCATGACCGAACGGGCGGAGAGAACCTTGGCGCGCGGGATCTCGCGGGTGAATTCGGCGACGTAGTCGGTCGCAGGGTTAGTCACTAGCTCCTCGGGCGTGCCGATCTGGATGATCGCTCCGTCCTTCATGATCGCGATGCGGTCGGCGAGACGGATCGCCTCGTCGAAATCGTGGGTGATGAAGACGATGGTCTTGCGCAAGACGCCCTGCAGGCGCAGGAACTCGTCCTGCATCTCCCGGCGGA
>JAUVQB010000375.1 GCA_030598385.1 Alphaproteobacteria bacterium
ACCCTCGCGGAAATGCAGGCAATCGAGCCCCGAATTTCCGAAGGTGTCTATGAGGTTTTAGCGGTCGAGCGCGCGATTGAAAGCCGCACCAGCTTCGGCGGCACGGCGCCGGACCTGGTCCGCAAGGCCGCCGCCACGGCACGGGAGCGATTCTTATGATCGGCCGGTTTGGCGGGATTTCGGCCACTCTCCTATTGGTCGTGGCGCTCGCCCTGGGCGGCTGCGGACGGAAAGGGAACTTGCGTGCGCCCGAAGGCGAGGAAGACGCCTATACCGGCCTGGGTACCCATCCGGCGCCGGAGAGCGTCGTGCCGCAGGAGGGCGAAGCGTCGGCCGTGCCCGAGGACGAGGAGGATCCCGAGACCGGCCCCGAATCCGGCGAGCAAGGCGCGGGCACCCCGTGACGGCGCCGTTTGTTTACAAGGCCGGCGTTCTCCATGCGGAGGAGGTATCGCTCGCCCGCATCGCCGAGGCGGTCGGAACGCCTTTCTATTGCTATTCCTCCGGCGCCGCCGCGTCCGCCTACGAGGCCTTTGCCGGCGCCTTTGGCGACCATCCGGCGCTCATTTGCTATGCCCTCAAGGCCAACGCCAATCTGGCGCTGGTCCGCACGCTGGCCCGGTTGGGCGCTGGCGCGGACGTGGTTTCCGAGGGCGAGTTGCGGGTCGCGCTGGCCGCCGGCGTGCCTGCGGAGCGTATCGTTTTCGCCGGTGTGGGCAAGACCGAAGAGGAGATGGCGGCAGGGCTCGAGGCCGGCATCCTGCAGTTCAACGTGGAGTCGCTGCCCGAACTCGAGGCGCTCAACCGAGTTGCCGCGGCGCGCGGCATCCGGGCGCCGACCGCGCTCAGGATCAATCCCGATGTGGATGCGCGGACCCACGAGAAGATCACCACCGGCAAGGCGGAGAACAAGTTCGGCATCGACCTGGGACAGCTCTGGGAGGTCGCCGGCCACGCGGCCGAGATGCCCGGCATTTCGCTGCAAGGCTTGGCGGTCCACATCGGCTCGCAGCTGACCGGCCTGGCGCCGTTTCGTGCGGCTTTCGAGCGTATGGCGGCGCTCTATGGCGAGCTTCGCGATGCGGGCCACGCCTTGCATCGGCTGGATTTCGGCGGCGGTCTGGGCATTGCCTACCGGGACGAGGCGCCACCGGCGATCGCCGATTATGCGGCGATGGTGAAGCAGGTGGCCGGCGCCCTGGGTGCGCGGCTGGTCTTCGAGCCCGGGCGACTCCTGGTTGGCAATGCCGGTGTCCTCGTCACCCGGGTGATTTATGTGAAAGACGGGGCCCAGAGGCGGTTTCTGATCCTCGATTCGGCCATGAACGACTTGATTCGCCCGACCCTCTACGAGGCTTGGCACGAAATCGTGCCTGTTTCGGAGGCTCCGGGAGCCGAGACCCAAGCCTTTGATATCGTTGGCCCTGTCTGCGAGACCGGCGATACTTTCGCGCGTCAGCGCCCGCTACCGCCGATGGCCGCCGGTGACCTGCTCGCGATTTGTTGCACAGGTGCGTATTCGGCATGTATGGCTTCTGAGTATAATATGCGTCGGCTCGCGCCGGAGGTGCTGGTGCGCGGCAAGGATTTCGCCGTGGTGCGGGCGCGCGCGGACTATGCGGAGATGTTGGCCCGCGACCGGTTGCCGGGCTGGCTCGAACCGGCCGGCGGCGCGTCTCATGGCACAGGCACATCCCAGGGCACATCCCAGGGCACATCCCAGGGCACATCCCAGGGCACATCCCAGGGCACATCCCAGGGCACGGGCTGACCAGGAGAAGACCGACGAGCAAGCGCAGACAGAAAAGAGACTTCACCAGGAGCCCCGAGACCATTTTCCGGCGGCGCCTGGGATCGCGTGTCGGGTTGGCGCGCGCCGCGCTGTTTTGGGAACGCCTGTGGCTGGCCCTGTGGCCGCTGATGACGACCGTCGGCCTGTTCGCCGCGGTGGTCTTGCTGGATATTATGCCGGCCTTGCCCGGGTGGATGCATTTCCTCGTCCTCGCCGGCTTCGTCGCGGCGCTCGGCGCCACATCAGCCCTGCTGGTTCGGCGTCTGGCGATGCCGCGGCGCGCCGAGGCCCGCCATCGGCTGGAGAGTGACAGCGGGCTCGACCACCGGCCTTTGAGTTCGTTGGAAGAGAAGTTGGTCACGCCAGCCGACGACCCGGAGGCCAAGGCCCTTTGGCAGGCCCATCAGGCACGCCTGAAGGATCAACTCAAGCAGCTACGCGTGCGGTTGCCGCACCCCGGACTGGCGGCGGCCGATCCCGTGGCTCTGCGGGCTCTCGTTGCCCTTAGCCTCGTGGTCGGTTTGACCATCGGTTACGATGACTGGCCGAAGCGCTTAACCTCGGCCCTATCACCGGAGTTCGGCAAGGTCGCGGCCCAGGTGCCGGCCAGCCTCGACCTTTGGATCAATCCGCCGGCCTACACGGCGCTGCCACCGCTCTATCTCGAACGGACGGGGGCTCCGCCGACGG
>JAUVQB010000080.1 GCA_030598385.1 Alphaproteobacteria bacterium
ACCTGGTCGGGGTTGAGCCGGCGCACGAAGCCGTACATCACCTCGCGCCAGGTCCAGAAGCTGTCCTCCTCCGCGCCCGCCTCCTCGCCCAATGCGGCGATGCGCGCGCGCTCGGTGAGGCCCGCCATGGCGCGCTGGAAGGCGTGACTGTGCAGATTGGGCATGCCGGGCAGCACCGGCCCGGCCAGCGGCACGGCGCCGCCTGTGGACGAATCAGGGGGCGAGTCCGGCCGGACGGCCGTCAGGGCGCCGTCGTCGCCGACTTCGAACCTCACATCCCGCGCCCAGCCATCGGGCAGAAGCGCGCGTTCGGCGAAATATCTCGTTGCTGTCATGAGCCCCCAGGCGAAGCCGACGCTTGTCCCATGAGATTAAGCGCTTCCCCGCGGGCAAACAATATCCGGCGCCCTGACGACGCCCGGCATGAGCCCTCGGGCGCCGTGTGGCGATCCGATCTCTTCGCATTGCCAAGGACGCCGCCTGGAAATGCAGACGGTTCGCTTTTCCAGGCGCGCCTCGTGGAATGGCAGGCGATTCGAGGCGCCGCGGCGCCAAGGAAGGCTTCGCAAGCCTCACGCCAAGCGAGTGATAGCCATGAAACGCTGCGTTCTGCTCATCTGTCTCATCGCCCTTCTCGCGTCCTGTTCACCCAAGCGGGCGGCGATCTCCCTGCTCGCCGACGGTTTGGCGAGCGGCGACGGGGTCATGGTGACGGACGACGATCCCGAACTCGTGCGCGCGGCCCTGCCGTTCGGCCTCAAGGTCTACGAGTCGCTGCTGGTTCAAGTGCCGGAGCACCAGGGCTTGCTGGAGGCCACGGCCAAGGCCTACACGGCCTACGGCTACCTGCTGCAGCAGCGCGCAGACATGGTCGAGGCCCGCGATCTGACACAGGCCCGGGAGCTTCGCGCGCGAGCCGAGATGCACTACCGGCGCGGGCGCGACTATGCGCTTCGCGCCCTGGAAGTCGGTCATCCCGGCCTCACCGAAGGCCTGAGAAACGACCCCGACGACGCCCTAGCAAGCACCACGGAAGCGGACCTGAGCTCGCTCTACTGGGCCGGCGCCGCCTGGGCTGCAGCCGTTTCCGTCGCCAAGGACGACATGGGCCTGGTCGGCGACCTGCCGTTGGCCGGCAAGCTGGTCGGTCGGGTGCTGGCGCTGGATGAAACCTACGACGGCGGGCGGGCGCACGAGTTCTTCATCTCCTACGAGGGCGGCCGGCCCAACGGAAGCGCCGCACAAGCCCGCGTGCATTACCAGCGCGCCCTGACGCTCTCTAAAGGCACGCGTGCGTCCGTTCACCTGGCGCTCGCCGAGTCCGTCGTCCTGCGCGAGCAGAACCTTACCGAATTCAGGGCCCTGATCGAGGCCGCGCTGGCGGTCGACCCGGATCGCGAGCCCAGCCTGCGGCTCGTCAACACGATCGCGCGCCAGCGCGCCGAGTGGCTGCGCGCGCGCCTGCCCGACCTGTTCTTCGACTATGACAACGAGGAGAGCCTGTCATGACCCGCTTTCCGGCGACCGTCTTCGCCGCCGCGCTTCTCGCAGCCGCAAGCCAGCCGGCTCTGGCCGAGACCCTCAAGCTCGGCACCCTGGCGCCGGAAGGCTCGCCCTGGCACGAGGTGATTCGCGATATCGCCGAGGACTGGAAGGCGCAGTCCAGTGGTGATCTCGAGGTCCGTATCTACGCCGGCGGCGTGATCGGCGACGAGCACGACATGGTGCGCAAGATGCGAATCGGCCAGCTCCATGCGGCCGCGCTCACCGGCGACGGATTGTCGCGCATCGCGCCCGAGATCAAGGCCCTGATGATACCCATGATGGTCCGCTCGGATGAGGAGCTGAACTATGTCCGCGACCGGCTGCACGAGCGCCTGGCCCGGACCATGGCCGAGCGCGGTTTCATCCTGCTCACCTGGGGCGATGCGGGTTGGGTTCATTTCTTTGCCCAGGAACCCGTCGTCCATCCCGACGATCTCAAGCCCCTCAGGCTGTTCACCTGGGCCGGCGATGACGCCGCGGTCGAGACCTATAAGCGCTGCGGCTACAACCCTGTGCCGCTGGCGGCCCCTGAGATCCACACCGCCCTTCAGTCGGGCCTGATCAACGCCTTTCCGACCACGCCGATCGCGGCCCTCTCGTTTCAATGGTTCGGCCTGGCACCGCACATGACCGACATCAAATGGGCACCCCTGGTAGGCGCCGTGGTGATCACCAAACGCGCCTGGGAGCGCTTGCCCGAAGAGCTGCGGCCCAGGCTCCTCGCCGCGGCCCAAAGCGCCGGCAAGCGGCTGCAGGCGCGGGTGCGCAGCCTGAGCGAGGACGCGGTCAGGGTCATGCAGCAGCATGGACTGACGGTCCATCCCGTGCCGCCGGAGATGGTCGAGGTTTGGGAGCAGACCACTCGCAATTGCATTGCCGGCATCATCGACCGGCTGGCGCCGCTCGAAATGGTGCACGAGGTCGAGCGCCTGCGCGACGCCTATCGCGACGCCCAAAGTCAATAAGTGCGGGGGGAGCATCGGGTCATGTTCCAGCGACTGACCAGCGTCGGGCACCGGACAGAGAATCTGGCAGTGGCTTTTGCATTGCTGGCCATGAGTCTGTTACCGGTCCTGGAGATGCTGCTGCGCGGGCTCTTCAACCTTGGGATTCCCGGCAGTATCGGCTACGTGCAGAACCTGACCCTCTGGGTTGGTTTCCTGGGCGCGATCATCGCCTCGCGCGAGCGACGCCATCTCAACCTCTCGACCGCCAAGCTGGTCTTGCCCGCCGGCCTCAGGCCGGTGATCGAGGCTGCGACCGCGGTCATCTCCGTCGCCGTCAGCGCTTGCCTGTTCTGGGCCAGCCTGCAATTCGTCATGAGTGAGATGGCCGATCCCGTGCGCATCGGCGGCTGGCTGCCGTTGTGGTGCATGGAGGCGGTGCTGCCCCTCAGCTTCCTGGTCATCACCCTGCGCTTCGTGACTCAGGCCGGCCGGCTGGCGCATCAGGTCGTGGCCGTCAGTGGCATACCGCTCGCCGCCCTCGTGGGCCTGTTCCTCGCGCCCTACGCCCAGGACCTCGTGTGGCCGGGGTTGATCGTGCTGCTAGCCGCCGCCGTGCTCGGCGCGCCCATCTTCGTGGCGCTCGGCGGCACGGCCCTGGTGCTATTCTTCGCCGCCGGTGTGCCGATCGCCGCCATCCCGGTGGAGACTTACCGGATCGTTGTCTCGCCGGCGATTCCGAGCATTCCGCTGTTCACCCTGACCGGCTTCCTGCTCGCCGAAAGCGGCGCGAGCCAGCGTCTGCTGCGGCTGTTCCAGGCGCTGTTCGGCTGGATGCCCGGCGGCCTGGTGATCGTGACGACCCTGGTCTGCGCCTTTTTCGCGACCTTCACCGGCGCCTCGGGCGTCGGCATTCTTGCCCTCGGCGGCCTGCTGCTGCCGATCCTGTTGAAAGGCGGCCTGCCGGAGGGCTTCTCGCTCGGCCTCTTGACGGCCACCGGCTCGATCGGCCTGCTGTTCCCCCCGAGCCTGGCCGTGATCCTCTATGGCGTCGTGGCGCATGTGCCGATCCCCGACCTCTTCATGGCCGGCCTGGTGCCGGGCGCGCTCATGGTCGGCGCCGTGATCATTTACGGCCTGTGGCAGACCCGCAGGGCCAAGATCGCGCGGATCGCCTTCGACCTCAACGAAGCCGGCGCCGCTATCTGGACGGCCAAGTGGGAACTCCTCTTGCCGGTGGTGATCCTGGCCGGCCTGTTCGGCGGGCTCACCACCCTGATCGAGGCGGCAGCCGTGTCGGTCGCCTACACGCTCACGGTTGCCACCGTTATCCACCGCGAGATCGCGGTCGGGCCAGAGCTGCTCCGGATTCTGGTGCGCTGCGCCAGCCTGGTTGGCGGCGTGTTCGCCATCCTGGGCATCGCCATGGGAGTCTCCAACTACATGGTGGACGCCCAGATCCCGATGCAGGCGGCAGAGTGGGTCGCCGCCCACATCGACTCCAAGCTGGTGTTCCTGCTGGCCCTCAATTTCTTCCTGCTGCTGGTCGGCTGCCTCATGGACCTGTTCTCGGCAATCGTGGTGGTGGTGCCCTTGCTGCTGCCCATCGGCCAGGCTTTCGGCATCCACCCCTTGCATCTCGGCATGATCTTCCTGGTCAACCTGGAGCTCGGCTATTTGACGCCGCCGGTCGGGCTCAATCTTTTTCTTGCGGCCTACCGCTTCGAGCGCCCGGTCACCGAAATCTACCGCTGCGTCGTGCCGTTCTTGCTGGTGCTGCTGCTGGTCGTTCTCGCCGTGACCTATCTGCCGTGGCTCATCCTCGGGCTGTGAGGCCCACCGTCGGCGAGGTCACGCGGCCTCGGCCACCGCTGACTGGGCCGCCTGGGCCGCCCGGCGGGTCGCGGCACGGCTGACGGTGCTGTAATGCACGCCGAAGTGGGCGGCCACCTCGGGCTGGCTATAGCCGCCGTCGAGATGCGCCCGGGCCATGGCCTCGTGGGGCTCGGGATAGCGTTCGGCGAACCAGGCGAGCGGCCTTCGCGACTCATCGGCTACCGGGCCGAAAGACCCTCGGACTCGCTTGGCCAACTCCTGCACCTGCTCGACGAAACCCTCCGAGCCCAGGTAGATCTGGTCCCGGCGGTCTGACCAAGGATCGCTGCCGGAAAGAAAGATCTCGACGAAGGCGGAGAATCTCGCCGCCGCCACGTCCGGATCGTCCGAGAAGGGCCGCAGCAGGGTTTCTTTCGCGAGCCAGTTCGGCGCATTTCCCTTCAGCATCGCCCGGCAGCTGCTCCACCTCCAGTCGCGCGCCTGGGCCGCCAGTCCGGCCTCGACCGGGATCCGGAGGACCTCACGGCAGACATCGGCGAGATAGAGCTCCCGGTCGACCAGCACCGCCCTGAAGCGGCCTTGGAACACCGGGCCGTGGCGCCCATGGCGCCGGTTGAAGGCTTGGCCGTAGAGGCCCGAGAGCCGCCGCATGCCTTCCGACAGGCTCGGCCGCCGGGTCTCGACCACCAGTTCGAAGTGATCCGGCAGCAGGCAATAGGCCATCGCCACCCAATCGAAACGGCGGCAGACCTGACCGAGAATCTTCAGGAAACGCTCGGCGTCGTCGGCGTCGTGAAACAGCCGGCCGCCGCCCAGGTCCTTGGATCCGAGACCCTTGGCGCTGACGTGGTAGAGCGCGCCGGCAAACTCGATGCGCTGGGGCCTTGCCATGGCTGAAGCCTAGCGGGCCGGAGTCGAGTCGGGCAAGGCCTGACCCCAGCCTCAAGATCTGCCCCCCCCTGCCACGCCTTGTGCGTCGCCTTTATTGGCTACGCTTCCACTCCGGCAGGGCGGCGCGGGCCATGGCGCGTTTTTGCTCCGGGCTCAGCTGCACCGCCACCTGGCCGAGCGCCGACATGGCCGCGTCCCGTAAATCGCTGTCTTCCCAGACCACCGAGACGATGAGCCAGAAATAGCCGCTGGTGGGATGGCGCGGCACCCCCAGCCCCAACATCTCCAGGCTGCCGATTGCGGATTGGGCATCCGCATGGCCGTTGACCGCGGCCTTTTCGTACCAAGCGGCCGCCTGTTCGAAATCCTGATCCACGCCTTTGCCGCGGAGATACATCTCGCCCAGGAAGTATTGGGCGATGGGGTCATCGGCTTCGCCTTCCGGTTTCAGGTTATCGAGCGCCGCGGCATAGTTGCCGTCGAAGTAGGCGTCGATCCCGTCCTGAAGGTCGGCGCGGGCGAGCGAGAGCGAGGCGCCGAGCGCCACGGCCGCCATCAGGAACGCTGATAGTAAGCGGGCCATCCCGGGACTCCCGTCGGTTGATGTGGGCTGAATCTCAATGGCAGTGTGCCACAAGCGACGTGCTATTTGTTATGGTCAATGGATTTGGCGGCGGGGAAAGGTCGGCCGGTGAAGGAACCCAATTCGGTCCTGTCGAGCTATGGCACAACGGTGTTCGAGGTCATGTCGCGCCTGGCCATCGAGCACGATGCGATCAACCTCGGCCAGGGCTTTCCCGACACGGACGGGCCGGCCGACATCCTCGAGGCCGCCGCCGCGGCGCTGATCGAGGGCCCCAACCAGTACCCGCCCATGCTCGGCCTGCCGGCGCTGCGCCGGGCGATCGCCGAGCACGCCGGCCGCTTCTACGGCCTGGAGGTCGACTGGCAGCGCGAGGTGATGGTGACCTCGGGCGCGACCGAGGCGCTCGCCGACTGCCACTTCGCCCTGGTCGAGCCGGGCGACGAGGTGGTGCTGATCGAACCGCTTTACGACTGCTATCTGCCGATCGTGCGCCGGGCCGGCGCGGTCCCCAAAACCGTGCGGGTGGAGCCGCCCGACTGGGTCCTGCCGCGCGAGGAGCTGGACGCCGCATTCTCCGACAAGACCAAGCTGTTGCTGCTCAACAATCCCATGAACCCCACCGCCAAGGTGTTCGATTCCGGCGAGCTGCAGTTCATCGCCGATCTGCTGGAGCGCCACGACGCCTACGCCGTGTGCGACGAAGTCTACGAGCACATCGTTTTCGACGGCCAGGAGCACGTGCCGCTGATGACGCTTCCCGGCATGCGCGAGCGCACCGTCAGGATCGGCTCGGCCGGCAAGACATTCTCGCTGACCGGCTGGAAGGTGGGCACTATCACCGCGGCGCCCGAGCTCCTGG
>JAUVQB010000245.1 GCA_030598385.1 Alphaproteobacteria bacterium
GATCCGTATCTTGGGCGAACCGGCGCTCGCCTTCAATGCCGTGCGGGAGACCGGCGCCAACGTGATCCAAACCATGAGAGGGATCGCCGAGGCGGTCGATGAGCTCAACGCATCGGCGGTGCCGGCAGCCGGCCTCACCCTCCAGCAGGTCTACAACGAGACGGTCTATATCGAATCGGCCATCGCTCTGGTGCGTCAGAACATCTGGATCGGCGGTTCTATGGCCGCGATCATTCTGCTGCTGTTTCTGCGCTCGTTGCGCGCCACCTTGGTCATCTCGATCGCCATTCCGGTTTCGGTGATCGGCGCCTTCGTCGCCATGGCGGCTCTCGGGCGATCGATCAACGTGATCTCGCTGGCCGGACTGGCGTTTGCCGTTGGCATGGTGGTCGACGCCGCCATCGTGGTGCTCGAGAACATCTATCGGTTGCGCGAAGCAGGCCGGCCGATCCGCGAGGCGGCTTACGAGGGCGCCCGCCAGGTCTGGGGCGCGGTGCTGGTTTCGGCCCTGACCACGGTCATGGTGTTCATTCCGATCCTGGTGATGAAGCTCGAGGTCGGGCAGCTGTTCCGCGACATCGCCGTGGCGATCTCGGTTTCGGTGCTGCTGTCGCTGATCGTCTCGATCACGGTGATCCCGGCGTTGGCGCGGTATCTCTGGGGCGGACGAAAGGCTGCCACATCCGGGACCCAAGCCGAGCCGCCGCGGCGCCTGCCCCTGCCCGGCATCGACGGGCTGGCGCGCCTGTTCGTGCGGGCGGTCATGGCCTTCGCCCGGGGGGTCGTGCGCAGCCGCGTGCTGGCGCTCGGCGTCGTCGCGCTGGTGGTCGCCGCCACCTCGCTGGCCGCGTGGCGCTATTTGCCGAAGCTCGAATACCTGCCCGAAGGCAACCGCAACCTGGTGTTCGGCATCATCATTCCGCCGCCCGGCTACAACCTGGGCACCATGACCGAGATCGCCGAGGGGATCGAGGCCGAGATCAGGCCCCACTGGAGCATCGTGTCCGGGCCGGAATCGGCGCCGGGCGAACCGCCCAAGATCCAAAGGTTCTTTTTCGTTGCGACGCGCGCCAGCACCTTCCTCGGCGCGATTGCCGAGGAACCGCAAAGGGCGCGAGAGTTGATCGAGGTCTTGCGTAAACCGGTATTTCGCGAGCCCGGCACCTTCGGATTCATCAACCAGCCATCGATCTTCGGCCGTGGCATCGGCGGCGGGCGAAAGATCGAGCTGGATATTTCCGGCAACGATCTCGTCAACATCCTCGAGGTGGCTGGGCGCGCCATGCGCAAGGTCGTTCAGGTCATGCCGCTGGATCAGGGCAACCAGCTGCGGCCCAACCCGGGCCTCGAGCTGGGCGCGCCGGAGGTGCGGGTGTTACCCGACCGTACACGCCTGGCCGACAACGGCGTCAGCGCGCGCGAGCTGGGCGAGTCCCTCGACGCCTTCAACGACGGGCTGCGGGTGGCGGAAGTGACCATCGGCAGCAGCCGTATGGACCTCATGCTGCGGGGCCCGCGGCACACTGTCACCGAGACCCAGGGTATCGCCAACCTACCGATCGTGACCTCTTCGGGCATGATCATACCGGCCAGCTCGCTGGCCGACATCGTGCTCACGGCCGGGCCGACCGAGATCCGCCACCGGGAGCGGCTCCGCACGGTCACTCTCGAGATCAGGCCGGCGCCCAACGTCCCCCTGGAAGCGGCGATCGAGACCCTGCAGTCGGACGTCATCGACGCGCTGCGAAGCGAGGGCCTGCCGGGCGAAATCCGCCTGCGGCTCGCCGGTACGGCCGACAAGCTGACCCAGACCTGGGACGCCATGGTGGTCGACCTGCTGCTCGCCCTCGCCATCGTCTATCTGGTGATGGCGGTCTTGTTCGAGAGCTTCCTCTATCCCTTGATCATTCTGCTTTCGGTGCCGCTCGCCGCGGCCGGCTGGGTCGGCGGCCTGGTGATCCTGAACATCTACTACTTCCAGCCGCTCGACATGCTGACGCTGCTCGGCTTCGTGATCCTGATCGGCATCGTGGTCAACAACGCGATCCTGCTGGTGCACCAGACCCTGCACCACATCCGCGATGAGGGGCTCGCGGCAGACGCGGCGATTCTCGCGGCGACCCGCGACCGCATCCGGCCGATCTTCATGTCGACCCTGACCAGCGTCGTCGGCATGCTGCCGCTGGTGCTGTTCCCCGGCGCCGGGTCCGAGCTCTACCGCGGACTGGGCTCTGTCGTGGTGGGCGGTCTGGCGCTCTCGGCATTGCTCACGCTGCTCATCATCCCGCCCATGCTTTCGGTGCTGATTGGCACCCTTAATAAGGGCGGCAGGAGCGAGCCGAGCGAGACGCTCGGCCACGACTCACGGCTGCCGGTGCCGGGCGAATAGCCGCGGCCGTCGTCTAAGGGTCTTCCGCCGGGGTCGTCATATGGCGCAGGCCGGCGTAGAACAGCGCCGCCCAACCGGCCAGAAACGAGAGGCCGCCGACGGGCACCACCGCGCCCAGGCCGGTCACGCCGGCAAGCGCCATGACGAAGAGACCGCCCGAAAACAAGACGATCCCAGCCAGGAAGCTCCAGCCGGCCACCGCGAGCCACCGCCGAGCGGCGGCGGTCGCCCGGCCGGACAGCACGGCCACGGCGAGGAGAGCCAGAGCGTGGAACATCTGATAGTGGGCGCCAGCCTCGACCCACCCGCGCGCGTTTTGCCAGGCTTCGCCTTCCAGGCCGTGCGCCGCGAAGGCGCCCATCGCCACCGCGATGAAACCGTTGGCCGCCGCCATGCAGAGCCAAAGGCGCATAATTCTCCCTTCCCTACTCTAGCTGCCATGCCATTGGCCACGGCGCTGCAGCACCGCTTTCAGCAGGCTCGGGCGGCCCGACATGATCCCGTCGACGCCCAGGTCGAGCAAGCGTACCATCTCCGCTTCCTGATCGACGGTCCAAACGTGGACCTGCAGGCCGTGCCGGGCGGCCGCCTCGAGAAAATTGCGGTCCACCACGCGCAGCCCGTAGTGATGGGTGGCGACCTGGGCCGCGCCCTCGACAAAACTCCCACCCGCCGGCAGTCCGAGGCTTGCCAGGCGCACCCGAATTACGCCGAGCGGCCCCAGGGAGGTACACAGCTCCGGCCCCAGTAGCTGCCTTGCTCGACGCACCCGCGCGCCCGAGAAGGACCCGACGCAAACCCGCTCCACGGCGCCCGCGCGACGCACGGCGTCAGCCAGAGGTTCCACCGCCTGATCGGTCTTGGGCTCGAGGTTGATCCGCAGATCGGGCCAGGCCCCCAGCAGGTCGTCCAACCGCACCAGCGGCTCGCGGCCTGCGATGCGGGCCGGGCGCACTTCGTTCCAGGTCAGGTCTGAGATCTTGCCGCCGCGGTCCGTCAAAGCGTCCAGGGAGGCATCGTGGAACACCACCGCTACGCCGTCGCGGGTCGCCTGGACATCGGTTTCTATATGGCCGTA
>JAUVQB010000281.1 GCA_030598385.1 Alphaproteobacteria bacterium
AGCGCATGCACAGCGCAACCTTCATGCCCGAACTGGCGGACCGCAAGCTGCGCGAGCAGTGGGAGCAAGAGGGTGCTTCAACCATCCATCAGCGCGCCATGAACAAGGCGCTGGAAATCCTCTCGACCCCCAACTCCGCGGCCCTCGATCCCGCCGTCGACCAGCGCATCCGGGCCGAGTTCGAGGGTTTGGTCGCCGGGAATTCCGTCCTGCCCGACGGATGGAAACGCCTCGATGTCGGAGCCCCAGAGACGACCCGGCAAAGGCGGGTCAATCGTAGACGCAAGATCGCTTAGCGCGACGGGCCGTCAGAGCAGTGACCCAGGATATGGCTGAGCGGAATAAGTCTGAATCTTAAGGCGCGTCGGCCTGGCCCATCTCGGCGCGGATCTGTTGGCGCAGCAGGTCGATGGGCACCAGCTTGCCCTCCACGTCGAGGTTCCAGAACTGCCAGCCGTTGCAGGCAGGCGCGCCCTGGACGTGGGCGCCGACCTGGTGGATCGAGCCCTTGAAGTCGGCGGTGATGAGGGTGCCGTCGGCGCGCACCTTGGCGGTCCAGCGGCGCCCCGGCCCGTAGAGCAAGCTTCCCGGCTCCAGCAGCCCGCGCTCGATCAGCCAGCCGAAGGGCACGCGCGGCTGCTCGCGCTTGGACGGCACGTCCACCAGCTCCAGGTCGTCCACCGGCCGCACCTTGGCCAGGCGCTGTTCCGCCATCTCGATGTAGCGCGCCTCGCGCTCGATGCCGAGATAGCGGCGGTGCAGGTACTTGGCCACGGCCGCGGTGGTGCCGCTGCCGAGGAAGGGGTCGAGGACCAAGTCGCCCGGGTGAGTCGCGGCCAGGATCACCCGGTAGAGCAGGGACTCGGGCTTCTGGGTCGGATGGGCCTTGCGGCCGTCTCGGTCCTTGAGGCGCTCCGGGCCGGTACAGATCGGCAGGAACCAGTCGCTGCGCATCTGGAGGCCCTCGTTGAGGGCCTTCATGGCGCCGTAGTTGAAGGTGTAGCCGGCATCCTGGCTCTTGGCCGCCCAGATCAGCGTTTCGTGGGCGTTGGTGAAGCGCCGGCCGCGGAAGTTGGGCATGGGGTTCGACTTGCGCCAGACCACGTCGTTGAGGATCCAGTAGCCGAGGTCCTGGAGCGTCGCGCCGACCCGGAAGATGTTGTGGTAGCTGCCGATCACCCAGATCGTGCCATCGTCTTTCAAGACGCGCCGGGCGGCCGTCAGCCAGCGCCGGGTGAAGCCGTCATAGGCCGCCAGATCGTCGAAGCGGTCCCAGGCCTCATCAACCCCATCGACGCGCGAGTGGTTGGGGCGGATAAGCTCTCCGGCGAGCTGCAGGTTGTAGGGCGGGTCGGCAAACACCAAGTCCACCGACCGCTCAGGCAGCCGGTCCATGACCTCGACGCAATCGCCGGCCTGGATGTTGTTCCAGTCCCCCAACCTTGTACCCCCTGCGATACAAGCCCCCAGGGTTCAATGGTGCGGGATGCGGGAGTCCGCGTCAAGAGTCTTGAGTCTCAATGGCTTAAGGCAGGGTTCTCAACGGCCGTTCAACGCCTCGCGGATCGGGCGGAAGGAACGCCGGTGCTGCGGGCTCACGCCGAGGCGCCGCAATCCCTCGCGGTGTAGGGCGGTTCCGTAGCCGGCGTTCCTCTCCCAGCCATAGCCCGGGTGGGCCGCGGAGAGGCGGGCCATGAGGCGGTCGCGGGTCACCTTGGCGGCGATCGAGGCGGCGGCGATGGTGAGGCATTTGCGGTCGCCGCCGACCACCGTCGTCACAGGGCAATCGAGCCTGGGTGCCTGGGTGCCGTCGACCAGCGCGGCATCGGGCCTGAGATCGAGCGCAGCGACGGCCCGCGCCATGGCCAGCAGGCTCGCCTGCAGGATGTTGAGACGGTCGATCTCTTCGACGCTGGCGTCGCCGAGGCCAAGTCGCAGCGGCGGATTGTCTGCGGATGCGAGGGCCTGCATTTCCTCGAAGATCGCTTCGCGCTTTTCTCGCGCGAGCTTTTTCGAGTCGTCGAGGTTGGCCTGGAACTTCGCCGTGAGATGCGCCGGGGCGAGCCACACCGCGGCCGCGGTGACCGGCCCGGCCCAGGGTCCGCGGCCGGCCTCGTCGAGGCCGATCACGACCCGGCCTTGGTCGGCGCCGTGCGCCGCCTCCAATGCGAAGTCGGGCATGCCAGCCGGGCTCACGAAGGCCGGTCGCGCGGGCCGGGCGGAGCCTCGCCGGGCTCGGGAGCGGGGCTGTCTTTGGTCAGCGCGGTCCGGCGGCGCGGCATGATATCGCTCACCCAGCTCGGTGTGCCGGAGGCGCTCGGGTCCCGGCGCACCGTGCGGTACAGGAAAGCCACTTCCTTGCCGTAGGCCAGGCGCAGCGTTTCCCGCGCCGAGGTGACGCCCAGGAGGACGATGTTGTGCAACCGGCGGGCGGATTCGAGCCACAGCGGCCCGAACATCAACGACAGCACGGTCACCGCCACGATAAGGCGCTGGGCTTCGTAGGACACCGCGCCGACCGAGAGGCCGAGCGCCGCCAGCACGAAGGAGAACTCGCCGATCTGAGCGAGCAACACGCCGGACAGGAAGGCCCGCGGCCAGGTCTCGCCGAGCAGCCTTATGACCCCGATGTTGAGCGCCGTCTTGAACACGGTGATGAAGGTGAGGACTACCAGGACGGTCCACACATTGTCCCAGATGTAGCGCATGTCGATTAAGAGGCCGATCGAGAGGAAGAAGATCATCAGCAGCACGGTCTGGATCGGCGCCGTGTGGCGCATCATGACCCGCCGCGCGGTCGAGTTGCCGACGATCAGGCCGGCCAGGAAGGCGCCATAGGCGACCGACAGGCCGAGCAGGCCGGTGATCGCCGCCGTTCCGAAGCAGAAGCCGAGCCCGGCGAGCGGCATGAGGTCGGGGTTGCTGCCGATCAGGCGCGAGAACGGCAGGCGGATGCGCTTGCGCCGGCTGAGATAGACGATCAAGACGGCCAGGAAGAGGATCGAGCCGGCGATCTTCACCAGCGCGACGGGCTCCAGCGAGCCGCCGCCGCGAAACGAGCCGACGATCAGCATCATCGGCACCACGGCCAGGTCCTGGGCGATCAGGACGCCGACGGTGATCTGGCCGACCCGGCTGCGCAGCTCGCCGATCTCCTCCAGCATCTTGATGGCGACGGCGG
>JAUVQB010000077.1 GCA_030598385.1 Alphaproteobacteria bacterium
GCTTCGACGTCGACTTTCAGCGAGAGATCCAGCAGGGCGACCGTTTCGAGCTGCTCTACGACAGCTTCTACGACCGTGGCGGCGCGCTCGCCAAGACCGGCCCGCTCAGATATGCGGCCATGGTGCTAAGCGGCAAGCGTCTGGAGTTCTATCACTTCGTTTTGCCCAACGGCAGCGACGATCACTTCGACTCAAACGGCCGCTCGGTGCGACGCGCGCTCCTAAAGACTCCGGTCGACGGCGCCCGCATCTCCTCCGGCTATGGCATGCGCAAGCATCCGATCCAGGGCTACAACAAGATGCACCGCGGGGTCGACTTCGCCGCCCCGCGCGGCACGCCGATCTATGCGGCCGGCAAAGGCGTGATCGATCGGATCGGGCGCAACGGCGGTTATGGCAAGTACATCCGCATCCGGCACAATTCGACCTACAAGACCGCCTACGCCCACATGAAGAGCTACGCCAAGGGCATGAAGCGCGGCGCCAGGGTGAAGCAAGGCCAAGTCATCGGCTTTGTCGGCTCGACCGGCAACTCGACCGGCCCGCACTTGCATTACGAGGTTATGGTCGACAACAAGCAGGTGAACCCGCGCAAGATCAAGCTGCCCAGCGGCAAGAGCCTCAAGGGGGCGAACCTGGAGGCCTTCCAGCAGGCCCGGGCCGAGATCGACCGCTTGCGCGGCGAGCGCCTGCCCGACCTTCTGATGGTCGAGAACGACTGCGGCGGCGATCTCCCGATCGCACCGGCAGCCTCGGACGGCGATGCCGGCACGGGCGCCACTTCGGCAGTTTGCTAGTAGAAGCTAGGCCGCTTCGCTTCCAACCTCTTCGCCATTGATCACCAGGCCGCCTTCGCCGGCTGATACCCGGATCTCTTCGCCATCGGAGATCTTTGCCGCCAGGATCATTTCCGCCAGCGGGTTCTGCAGCTCGCGCTGGATTGCCCGCTTGAGCGGCCGGGCGCCGTAAACCGGATCGTAGCCCCTGTCGGCCAGCCACGCCTCGGCCGCGGCATCCAGGTTTAGGCTGAGCTTGCGCTCGGCCAGCATGGCGCGCAGGCGGTCGAGCTGAATGCGGACTATGCCGGCCATCTGGTCCCGGCTCAGGCGGTGGAACAGCAGCATCTCGTCCAGGCGGTTGAGGAACTCGGGCCGGAAGGCCATGCGCACCGCGTCCATGACCTGGTCGCGCACTGCCGCGCTGTCCTGGCCGGGCGGCTGGTTCGCCAAAACGTCCGAGCCCAGGTTCGATGTCATGATCACCAGGGCATTGCTGAAATCCACGGTACGGCCCTGGCCGTCGGTCAGGCGGCCGTCGTCGAGGACCTGCAGCAGCACGTTGAAGACATCCGGGTGGGCCTTTTCGATCTCGTCGAACAGGACCACCTGATAGGGCCGCCGGCGAACCGCCTCGGTCAGCGCGCCGCCCTCTTCGTAGCCGACATAGCCCGGCGGGGCGCCGATCATTCGGGAGACCGCGTGCTTCTCCATGTATTCGGACATGTCGAGGCGCACCATGGCCTGCTCGTCGTCGAACAGAAACGCCGCCAGCGCCTTGGTCAGTTCGGTCTTGCCGACTCCGGTCGGGCCCAGGAAGAGGAACGAGCCGATGGGCCGGTTGGGGTCCTGCAGGCCCGCACGGGCGCGGCGCACCGCATTGGAGATGGCGACGATAGCCTCGTCCTGGCCGATCACCCGGGTGCGCAGGGACTCCTCCATGTGAAGCAGCTTCTCGCGCTCGCCCTCGAGCATCTTGTCGACCGGGATGCCGGTCCAACGTGAGACGACGGCAGCGATCTCGTCCTCCGTCACCTCTTCGTTCAACATGCGGTGATCTGCTGCCGCCACGGCGTCCTCGAGCTCCTTTTCCAAATCCGGGATCACGCCGTAGGCGAGCTCCCCGGCGCGTTCCAAATGGCCGTCGCGCTGGGCCCGCTCCAACTCGCCGCGGGCCTCGTCCAAGCTCTCCTTGAGCTTTTGTGCGCCGGCCAGCTTTTGCTTCTCGCTCTGCCACTGGGCGGTCAGCTCCGTGGAGACCTGATCCAGCTCGGCGATCTCCTTCTCCAGGGTCTTAAGCCGCTCCTTGGAGGCCTGATCGCTTTCCTTCCTGAGCGCCGATTGTTCGATCTTGAGTTGGATGAGCTTGCGGTCGATCTCGTCGATCTTCTCCGGTTTGGAGTCGACCACCATGCGCAGGCGGCTCGCCGATTCGTCCATCAGGTCGATCGCCTTGTCGGGCAGGAAGCGGTCGGAGATATAACGGTTGGAGAGCGTGGCGGCGGATACAAGCGCCGAATCGGTGATCCGCACGCCGTGGTGCAGCTCGTATTTCTCCTTCAGCCCGCGCAGAATCGAAATCGTCTCTTCGACCGACGGCTCGGCGACGAAGACCGGCTGGAAGCGCCGCGCCAGCGCCGCGTCCTTCTCGATATCCTTGCGGTACTCGTCGAGAGTCGTCGCGCCCACACAGTGCAGATCGCCGCGCGCCAGCGCCGGCTTCAGCATGTTGGAGGCATCCATGGCGCCTTCGGCCTTGCCGGCGCCGACGAGAGTATGCAGCTCGTCGATGAAGACCACGATCTCGCCTTCGGCCGCGGCGATTTCCTGCAGCACCGCCTTCAGGCGCTCTTCGAACTCGCCGCGAAACTTGGCGCCCGCGATCATGGCGCCCAGGTCGAGCGCCATCAGGCGCTTGTCGCGCAGGGTTTCCGGCACGTCGCCGTTGACGATGCGCTGTGCCAGGCCTTCGACGATCGCCGTTTTTCCGACACCCGGCTCTCCGATCAGTACGGGATTGTTCTTGGTGCGGCGGGCCAGCACCTGGATGGTGTGGCGGATTTCCTCGTCCCGCCCGATCACCGGGTCGAGCTTGCCCTCCCGGGCCACGGCGGTCAGGTCGCGGGCATACTTCTTGAGGGCGTCGTAGCCCTGCTCGGCGCTGGGGCTGTCGGCGGTGCGGCCTTTGCGCAGATCCTTGATCGCCGCGTTCAGCTTTTGCGGCGTCACGCCGGCCTCGCCGAGGGTCCGCGCCGACGGCGTGCCGTTGGCAAGCGCCAGGGCGAGCAAAAGGCGCTCGGCGGTGACGTAGCTGTCGCCGGCCTTTTCGGCGATGGACTCCGCCTGCTCGAACAGCCGGGCCGTTTCCGGTGCTATGTAAAGCTGGCCCGCCCCGCCGCCTTCGACCTTGGGCTGCTTGCCCAACTCCGCCTCCAGCCCGGCCAGGGCCCGGGCAGGGTCGCCGCCGGCCGCGCGAATCAAATTGGCCGCCAGGCCTTCCTTGTCGTCCAGCAGGACCTTCAGAAGATGTTCGGGGGTCAGGCGCTGATGGCCCTCGCGCAAGGCCAGGCTTTGGGCAGCCTGAACGAAACCGCGCGAACGCTCGGTATACCTTTCGAAATCCATAGCTTTTTAGCCCTCCTCGTCCGCGTCCGCGTCAACTGCAGCACACGACCGATGATGCCTTGCCTTCTGCGCCCGCGTCCAAAATTAGCGGCCCGCGGCCACTGGCTCGTGGCGCCTGGCCTCTCGCCACCCGCCCATCTTGATATGGGGCTGTTGCAAAAAAGACACAAGGGTTCGCTCAAAAAAAGCACGGCCGGCCATGTCATTGCCACGGTTAACGGAATCCCGTTCTTATGGCGTGCCGTTCGCGTAGCCAGATTGGACCGAGCATGACGATCTCCGTCGTCGACATATGTCGCTATCCGGTGAAGGGGCTCAATGCCGAATCGCTCGAGCGCGTGAACCTCACGCCCGGCCAGGGCCTGCCGCACGACCGGCGCTTCGCGATCGCCCATGGGTCCACGCGGTTCGATCGCGAAGCGCCGCAATGGCTGCCCAAGACGAGCTTCTTCATGTTGATGCGCGATGAAAAGCTGGCGATGCTGCGCGCCTCCTTCGATGCCGAGAAAAGCAAACTGACCATCGAACGGGCGGGCAAGCCGGTGGTCTCGGCCGACCCGACGGACCTGGTCGGACGTACCCTGATCGCCGAGTTCTTTTCCGGCTATTTGGCAGGTTCGGCTAGGGGCGCCCCGAAGTTGCTGGAGGCCGAGGGGCATATGTTTGCGAATATTCCGGAAAAACGGGTCTCGATCATCAATCTGGCGAGCGTGCGAGACTTGGAGCGGGTCGTCCGCCGCCCGGTCCATCCCCTGCGGTTTCGGGGCAACATTTACATCGACGGCGCCGCGCCCTGGGAGGAATTCGCCTGGGTCGGCTCCTCCGTTAAGCTCGGAGACTTACGCTTGGAGGTCGAGGCGCCGATCGGGCGCTGCGCGGCCACCAACGTGGATCCCGATTCAGGGGAACGCGACCTCAACATCCCGCGCGCCCTACAGGCCGGTTTCGGGCATGCCCGCATGGGCGTCTACGCCGCGGTCGTCGAGGCCGGGGAGCTTACCACTGGAGACAGCTTGACGGTGCCCGGCTGAGCGCACGCCGATGGGAAGCGCACCCGGCGCGGGCGATCGACTCCGATCAACTTCGAGAAATGTCTAGCTTGTGGGCTCGCCCGCCTTGCAAGGCTGGCTTTTAGCCGGCGTGGCCGCGCCCTCGGCGTCGCCCTCGGCTGCCGCGCCGTTTCCGGCTTTCGCGCGAGTCCGCGGCCGGCCACGGCCACGCGGCTTGGCTTTCGCTTCTGCGGCCGGGGCGGCCTTGGCCTCGACTTCGTCGACCGGTAGCTCGCCGTCCTCCTCCGTCTCCGGCTTGGCTTCCGGGGCTTGGCCGTTGCCCTCGGAGTTCCCAGCGGATGCCCCAGAGGATGCCTCGGTGGATGTCGTAGTGGACGCTGCAGCGGATTCCTCAGCCTTCGCAGCACCCTCCACGAAAGGCTGCTCGGCGTCGGTCGGATAGGGCTGACGCCCACCTCTCTGTCGCTCGGGCCCGCCATGCTCGGGGGTGGCTTGTTCCGCCTCGGCCGGTTCAGAGCCCGCGGGCTCTGAACCCACGGCATCCGCGGAACCTGTTGAACTCGCGGTCTGCGGCGCCGGGCGCTGTGGGTCGGTCGTGTCGTTGATGATGCGGTAGTAGTGCTCCGCATACTGTTGGTAACTCTCGGCGGCGATGCGGTCCCCCGTGGATGTCGCGTCTCGCGCCAGGTTCACGTACTTCTCATAGACCTGCATGGCATTACCGCGCACCCGCACCTCCGGGCCGTGGCTGTCGAAGTTCTGTGATCTTTGAGGTACGAAATGTTTGCGATTCGACCGCCCGCGCGGGCGCCGTCCACTAGGCTGCTGTCTCATGTGTCACTATCTTCGCAAATGGACAAGGTTTCGGCTGCAACCGCTGAATCGCCCCACTGGCGACCTTTGCTAGCCTTTGGCCACGAACACTATCTTGGAGATCGTGGAACGCCTGAATCAGGCGTAAGAGCATCCGCTCAGCACCTTCAAGGTAGCCACAACGGCCTGGTATTCCAACTACTTTTTTTCACCTTCGCGATCCCTTCTGCCGTCCGCGTTGATGGCCGAGCAGCAAGCAACGCTGGATTCCAGCCAGATCGGGCAAGCAATCGCGCGGCTCCAATCCCTGATCGCGGGCCAATCCTGCGACCGTGGCGGCTTGCCCAGCGCCCAATTCCAAGGCCGCCAGCCCGTCCGGCGCCAGCAGGCGGGCGACTTCGGGAACGACTCGGCGATAGGCCTCGAGGCCGTCGGACCCGCCGTCGAGGGCGCCACGCGGCTCGAATCGGGCGACCTCCGGAGCCAGACCGCCTATGTCGCCGGTACGTACGTATGGCGGGTTGCAGAGGATCACATCCCAGTTCCCGGCCAAGGCGGCGCCCCAGTCGCTCGCCACGAAGGCGCCCCGGCCGGCCAATCCGAGTCTGCCGGCATTGCGCGCAGCGGCGGCGAGCGCGGCGGTATCTCGGTCGAGCCCAACGCCCCAAGCAGCGGGCAGGGCCGCCAAGACGGCCAACAACAAGTTTCCGCTGCCGGTGCCGAGATCGAGCACCCATTGAGGCCGGTCATGATCTTCGATCCGGCCAAGGACGGCCTCCACCAGGGTCTCGCTGTCGGGCCGTGGATCGAGCGTGGCCGGCGTGATCGCCAGGTCCAGGCTCCAGAACTCGCGCCGGCCGAGGATGCGGGAGACGGGCTCCCGGCAGCACCGGCGCTCGATCAGAGCGTCGAATCTGCGGCGCTCGGCCGGTGTGAGGGCGCGCTCCCCAGCCATCATCGGCTCCCCCGATCTCAGGCCCAAGGCCGCCGCCAGAAGCAGCCGGGCGTCGCCGCGCGGCGCTTCGACGCCGGCGTCGCGCAGACGGGCCTGACCCCGCCGAAGCGCCGCCTCCAGCAAGGTTTTGTCGGCCGGCGGCCGGGGTCCGTCAGGCGCCGTTTGCGGCATCGTCCTCAACATCCTCGGCCAGCCGCGCCGCCTCATCCTCTGCGGTCAGGGATTCGATCACTTCGTCGAGCGCCTCGCCGGCCAGGATCCTGTCCAGCTTGTAGAGCGTCATATTGATGCGATGGTCGGTGACGCGGCCTTGCGGAAAATTGTAGGTGCGGATTCGCTCCGAGCGGTCGCCGCTGCCGACCTGGACGCGCCGGTTTTCCGCTCGCGCATCCTCCTGCGCCTGGCGCTCGGCGTCGTAGAGGCGGGCGCGCAGCACCTTCATCGCCTTGGCCCGGTTCTTGTGCTGCGATTTCTCGTCCTGGCAGGTCACGACGATGCCGCTCGGCAGATGGGTGATGCGCACCGCGCTGTCGGTGGTGTTCACATGCTGCCCGCCGGCGCCCTGGGAACGGTAGGTGTCGATCCGCAGGTCCTTGTCTTCCACCTCGATGTCCACCGCCTCC
>JAUVQB010000508.1 GCA_030598385.1 Alphaproteobacteria bacterium
AACTCACGAGACAGCGGGACGCCCTCAGCCGGGCCCGCCGGGAGCTGCCGTGGGAAAGGGTCGAAAAGGCCTATACCTTCGACGGGCCGGAGGGGAGGGAATCCCTAGCCGAACTCTTCGCCGGCCGGAGCCAGTTGATCGTCTATCACTTCATGCTCGGGCCCGGCTGGCAGGAAGGTTGCAAGAGCTGCTCTTTCCTGACGGACCACTTCGAACCGGCCGTCGTCCACCTCGCTCATCGGGATGTCACCATGATCGCCGTTTCGAAGGCGCCGTTAGCCGAAATCGAGGCCTTCAGAGAGCGCATGGGCTGGACTTTCAAATGGGTCTCGTCCTTCGAGAACGCGTTCAATAGCGACTATCACGTCTCCTTCTCGGAAGACGAGCTGGCGCAGGGAGAGGTCTATTACAACTACGCCATGACCAAGTTTCCCAGCACCGAGGCGCCGGGCCTCAGCGTCTTCTTGAAAGACGGCGACGGCCAGGTCTTCCACACCTATTCCTGCTACGCCCGCGGCCTCGATCCGCTCATTACGGCTTACAATTACCTCGATCTGGTGCCGAAAGGGCGCGACGAGGACGGCCTCTCCTTTACGATGGAATGGGTGCGCCTGCACGACAGCTACGAGGACTGAGGCGCGCCAGACATTTGGTATAAGATCTGTTCCACTGCGAATGAGACAACCCGAGGAACCGGAACATGGCCGCGGCGTTCACCGACTATCTGCGCGGCGAGCTCGCCCAACTGAAGGAGGGCGGCCTCTACAAGGCCGAGCGGATCATCACCTCGCCGCAGAGCGCCAGCATCACGGTGGCGGGCGGAGGCGAGGTGCTCAATTTATGCGCCAACAACTATCTCGGCCTGGCCGATCATCCCGGTCTCGTCGCGGCGGCCGAGGCGGCGCTGAAGCGCTACGGCTACGGCATGGCCTCGGTGCGCTTCATCTGCGGCACCCAGGAGGAGCACAAGGAGCTGGAACACCGCCTGGCCCGTTTCCTCGGCTTCGAGGACGCGATCCTCTATTCGTCCTGTTTCGACGCCAACACCGGCCTGTTCGAGACCCTCTTGGGCGCCGAGGACGCCATTATCTCCGATGCCCTCAACCATGCCTCGGTGATCGACGGCATCCGCCTCTGCAAGGCGCGCCGCCTGCGCTACGCCAACAACGACATGGCCGAGCTGGAGGCGCGTCTGAACGAGGCCCGGGATTGCCGATTCCGCATGGTCGCCACCGACGGCGTCTTCTCGATGGACGGCATCATCGCCAACCTTCCGGCGATCTGCGACCTGGCGGAACGCCACGACGCCATGGTCATGGTGGACGACAGCCACGCGGTGGGCTTCATCGGCGAGGGCGGCCGCGGCACGCCGGAGCACTGCGGCGTCGAAGGCCGCATCCATATCGTGACGGGCACCCTCGGCAAGGCGCTCGGCGGCGCCTCGGGCGGCTTCACCGTGGCCGGCACGGAGGTGGTCGACTGGCTGCGCCAGCGCTCGCGCCCCTACCTTTTTTCCAACACGCTCGCGCCGG
>JAUVQB010000361.1 GCA_030598385.1 Alphaproteobacteria bacterium
ACCGGGTCCCGGTAGTTGGGGGTGTCGGAGATCCAGCCCCGCATGGCCGGATCGAGCGAGAGATAGAGGACCCGAAGGAGCACCTCGCCGGGGCCCGGCTCAGGCTTCGGCACGTCTTGCAGGTCGAACAACGCGTCGCTCACCTGGCCGCCCTCGGGCCGGCCCGTGAGGACGATCTGGCGGCTCTTTTCGGTCATATTGCCTCCCGGCTCTACAG
This sequence comes from Alphaproteobacteria bacterium, assembly GCA_030598385.1. Classification (GTDB taxonomy): domain Bacteria; phylum Pseudomonadota; class Alphaproteobacteria; order Kiloniellales; family JAKSDN01; genus CALJXB01. The sequence continues at coordinate 218 of JAUVQB010000361.1, forward strand.
GAACGCGAAGAGGCGCGGAACCCCGCGCCTCTCCGGTTTCCTTCAGAAATCGGCGCCTCAGATGCCGCCCATGCAGAGGTATTTGATCTCCAGGAAGTCGTCCATGCCGTACTTGGAGCCTTCGCGGCCGACGCCGGATTCCTTGACCCCGCCGAACGGCGCCACCTCGGTGGAGATGATGCCGGTGTTGATGCCGACGATGCCGCTTTCCAGCGCCTCGGCGATCCGCCAGACGCGGCCGAGGTCCCTGGCATAGAAGTAGCTCGCCAGGCCGAACTCGGTGTCGTTGGCAAGCGCGATCGCCTCCTCGTCGGTCTTGAAGCGGAACAGCGGCGCCAGCGGCCCGAAGGTCTCCTCTTGCGTTACCTTCATGTCGGGCGTCACCTCGGTCAGCACGGTCGGCTGGAAGAAGGTGCCGCCGCGCTCGTGCCGGGCGCCGCCGGTCATCACCTGGGCGCCCTTGCCGGTGGCGTCGCTCAGGTGCTCCTCGACCTTCTCCACCGCCGCCTGGTCGATGAGCGGGCCTTGGCTCACGCCCTCTTCCAGGCCGTCGCCCACCTTCAGCGCCTTGACCGCCGTCGCCAGTTTGGCCGCGAAGGCGTCGTAAACCGAATCCTGCACCAGGATGCGGTTGGCGCAGACGCAGGTCTGGCCGGCATTGCGGAACTTCGACATCATGGCGCCCTCGACGGCGGCGTCGAGATCGGCGTCGTCGAACACCAGGAACGGCGCGTTGCCGCCGAGCTCCATGGAGACCTTCTTCACCGTCTCGGCGCACTGCTTCATCAGGATCTTGCCGACCTCGGTCGAGCCGGTGAAAGAGAGCTTGCGCACGATGGGATTGCCGGTCAGCTCGCCGCCGATGGCGCCGGACGCGCCGGTGACGATATTGAGGATGCCGGCGGGCAGGCCCGCCCGGTCGGCGAGCTCGGCCAGGGCATAGGCCGAATAGGGCGTCGCCGTGGCCGGCTTGATCACCACGGGGCAGCCGGCCGCCAGCGCCGGCGCGCACTTGCGGGTAATCATGGCGTTGGGGAAGTTCCACGGTGTGATCGCCGCGACCACGCCGATCGGCTGCTTGATGACGATGATGCGCTTGTCGGGCTGGTGCTGGGGGATGGTGTCGCCGTAGACCCGCTTGGCCTCCTCGGCGAACCACTCGACGAAGCTCGCGCCGTAAACGATCTCGCCGCGGGATTCGGCCAAGGGCTTGCCCTGCTCCAGGGTCATGAGGATGGCGAGATCCTCCTGGTTCGCCATCATCAGGTCGTACCACTTGCGCAGGATGACCGCCCGCTCCTTGCCGGTCTTGGCGCGCCAGGCGCCCCATGCCCGGTTCGCCGCCTCGATGGCGCGCCGGGTCTCCGCCGCGCCCAGCTTGGGCACCGTGCCCAGCACCTCGCCGGTCGCCGGATTGGTCACATCGATGGTCTCGCCGGAATCGGCGTCGATCCAGGCGCCGTCGACATAGGCCTGTTGGCGGAACAGGCTCATATCGGTGAGGCGCGGCGCGCCGTCGCCGGCGACCGCGTGGATTTCTGCGGACATGGATTTACCCTCCCTTACCGCTTCCTACTGATCTGTCACGGATGATCTCGTTGCCGGCACTATATCGCCGGCCCCGTGGGTAGGAAAAGGGGGGAGAGCGCAAGGCCCTAAAGCGCGTTTTTCAGCACGTCGACGATGGCCCCGGTGGCGATCTGGATGATCAGCAGGTCGGTGCCGACCACCCGCCATTCCTGGCCTGGGCGGGCGGGGAGCCGCGCCAGCAGGCCGCCGGGTGGCATCTTCTTGGCGATCCCCGGCGGCAGGGCACCGCCGCGCGCGACCTTCTTGGCGATCCCCGGCGGCAGCGCTTCGGCGCCGGCGAAGGCGCTCCGGTGGCTGTCGACGTAATCGCCGATGATGGCGCGCTCGGCGAGGGTGATCAGGCCGCCGATTATGGCCTTGGTCAGGACCTTCTCGACCGTGCTCGGCTGGTTGGCCTGGCCGCCATTGCCGCCATTGTTGGCGGCCTTGTTCTTCTTGCCCGCCAGGGCGGGGCCGGCCGCGACAAGGGTGCAGGCCACCAGAAGGGATGTAAGCAGGCGCATGAGCGTCTCTCCTCTTGCCGTCAGATCCGGACCACTTTCCACGAGCCGTCAGGCTGGCGGCAGGCTGTGCCATAGGCCTGCTGGCGCCGGTCGCCGATCAGCACCTCGGTGACGTATTCGCGGCAATAGCGGCCATCGGCCCTCTGGTATGTCTCGGCCGGCGTCACCTGGTAGGCGCCGCCGTTGTTCGGATTGTTCCAGACAATGGTCTCGCCGTCCGGCACGTACTCCAGG
>JAUVQB010000505.1 GCA_030598385.1 Alphaproteobacteria bacterium
CATCGGCTCGACCGAGCAGCATGGCCCCAACGGCTTGATCTGCACCGATGCCATCTGCCCGGAGGCGGTGGCCAAGGGCCTGGGCGAACACCTGGAGGAGCTGGTCGCGCCGACCAACAGCGTCGGCATGGCCCAGCACCACTTGGGCTTCGCCGGCTCGATCACGCTGAAGCCCTCGACCCTCATGGCCGTGGTCCGCGACACCGTCAACTCCCTGGCGCGCCACGGCTTCGACCGCTTCTATTTCCTCAACGGCCACGGCGGCAACATCGCGACGGTGAGCGCCGCCTTCTCGGAGATTTACGCCGAGGCCAGCCTGGGCACCGCCGGGCGCAACCGGCCGGAACTGCGCTGCCGCCTATGGAACTGGTGGCAGGGCCCCGAGGTGAGCCAGCTTTCCAAGCGGCTCTATGGCAAGTCGGAGGGGTCCCACGCCACGCCGGCCGAGGTGGCGCTGACCTATTTCGTCTACCCGGACGCCGTGAAGTCGGTAGAGATGCACCCGGAGATCGCGCCCAGCGGCCCGATCTACGACGCCGAGGACTACCGCCGCCGTTTCCCGGACGGGCGGATAGGCTCCAATCCGGCGCTGGCCAAGGGCGAGGACGGCGCCAAGCTCTACGAGGCGGCGATCCGGGACGCGGCCGCCGATTTCCAAACCTTCGCCGCATAAGGCTCCGCCCCATGTAGATCGGCGCCGGCCCTCTCCCCCTTCCGTCCACCCAATGCCATTGTATGCTGTGGGCGCGCGAAGCGCGGGAGTGCGAAGCACTCGGGCTGCGCCCGCGCACCGGGAGGCGGAGAGGGCCGGGACCGAGTTTCAGCGAAGCGGAAACTATTCAGACCAACAAAGTCAATCCGCCGGGCGGCCTTCCAGCGAGAAGCCGACCTTCACCACCACTTGATAGTGCGCCACCTGACTCGCCTCGATTTGGCCGCGGGTTTCGACCACCTCGAACCAGCGCAGATCGTGCAAGGTTTGAGACGCCCGTCAAATCGCGTTCTGGATGGCGTTCTCGATCGAGTCCGGTGAGGAACCGGCAAGCTGAATGATCTTGTAGATGTGGTCGTCCATGCCTTCACCCTCCTGTTCGGCAGCCCTTCGATGTTTGTCGTTTCCACGGCCCGAATCGAGGCGCTGCCCTCAAGCGTGCTCGCTGCGGAACGGCCGCGCCAGCAGCCCGGCGATGGTCACGCCCAGGTCGGCGCCGAGATGGAGCACCGCATGCACGGCTTCGCAGATCGGCATGTCGACGCCGAGGCGACCCGCCAGGGCCGAAACCGCTTCCGCCGTAAAGACGCCCTCGGCCACGGTGTGCCGCTCGCCCAGCACGTCCGTGAGCGCCCGGCCCTCGCCCAGCGCCACCCCGAGGGAGTAGTTGCGCGACTGCGGGCCGCAGCAGGTCAGGGTGAGGTCGCCCAGGCCCGAGAGCCCCATGCTGGTCTCCGCCCGCCCGCCCTTGGCGCGATTGAGACGCACCACCTCGGCAAGCCCCCGGGTGATCAGCGCGGCACGGGCGTTTTCTCCCAGGCCCCGTCCGATCACGATGC
>JAUVQB010000372.1 GCA_030598385.1 Alphaproteobacteria bacterium
GTGGTCAGCGTGCCGCGGGACGAGGTGCCCTTGACGACCATGCTGCTGCCCGCGCGCATCGCCTTGACGATGGCCTTGTCCTCCACCGCGGTCGGCGCCCAAGCGCTGGCGCCGTTGGTGAAGAAATTCCAGCTTCTGGCGCCGATTTTCACCCGGACAGAGCTTTCCTTTTTATAGCTGTAGCCCGCGCTGACGCTGACCTCGCCGATGCGGTTTGAGGCCGGGCGATGGGTCACGATGGCAAACACATCCCCACGGCTGTCGTAGTCGCCCTCCGCCTTCTTGGGCGTACTCGCCATGTAGCACACGGTTTCGCCGTCTTCCTTGTAGCGGAAGGCGCTCCAGTCCTTGTGATCGGAGATGCGTTCGATGGCCTGCGCCGCAGCGGGCCCCGCCGGCAAGAGCCCCAGCATTAGCCCCAGCATTAGCCCCAGCATTAATTGGCGCGCGAAGGCCGCAAGGGCCGCGATCAGGTGTCGTTTGCTCATCTCACTCGTCGTGGTCCGCGAGGTTCTGGAGGGCCGGAGTGCCAGTATCATGGGGCCTAGGGCGACTCGACCGCTCCCGTCCGGTCGATGCGTGTAGCGGTTTCGCAGGCGCGATGCAAGGTGGGCCGAGCGGACAGAAAGGGCCCTCGCTCAGTCCCAACTCAAGCGCCGGAGGGCTTGCGGCTTGCATCCGCGCGCCGTACGACCCGGCCGCCCCGTACGTGCTCGGCCACGGGTTCCGGGCTGCCGCGCGATCCGGTGGGGCGGCGCGCGTGCCGGCCGGTGGTGAGCAGCCGGTCGTACATGACGATGGCGCCCGCCACGCCGACGTTGACGCAGAACCGCATGGGGATGCGCACCAGATGATCCGCGCGGGCGATCAGCTCCGGCGACAGCACGCCCTTTTCGGGGCCGAGCACATAGGCCGCCGCCGGGGGATGACGGAAGCTGGGCAAGTCGACGGCCTCTTCGGTGAGCTCGATGCCGACCAGGGCGCAAAGTCGCGGCAGCTTCAGCTGATCCACGCTGTCGTAGGTGTAAAGCGGCAGATGCTTGGCGGCATCCGAGGTGTCGCTGAGCTTCACCTCGCGGGCGTTGAAGGCGGGCGCAATGGTGAAAAAGAAGCTGGCGCCGAAGGCATGGGCCGAGCGCAAAAGGTTGCCCAGGTTCATCGGCTTGCTGATGCCTTCGACACCGATTGCGAAATAGCCGCGCATGGACCTCTCCCCACCGGGCGGTGGCGTTTCAGGGTGAAAACGTCACCCATGTGTGACGCCGCTCATTCCAGACCGATTGTGTAGGCGCAGGAAACGCCGGATCGGCGAAAGATCCGACCGCGACGGCAATCGCCTCTGGCTTCCGTTCAGGCTCCCAGAACACGGTTGAGCCGCAGTTCGGGCAGAAATGAAAGGTAACCGCGAGGCCGCTGTCAGATGAACGCTTATACGTGCTTGCGCGGCCTTCGGCTCTAACCTCTTTGCGAAGAAAAAAGGCGGCGATGCCGTAGGTGCTCCCGGTCCGCCTTTGGCAGTCCAGGCAATGGCAGAGAGAAACCTTTTGAGGCTCGCCCTGACTGGTGATTCGGAGCTGCCCGCAGGTGCACGATGCGGTCCGAGTCGTCATGGTAATCCCCATAGTTCAAATCGAGACACCATCCTCCGGGCGGGAAGCTTGCACGGGCGCCACGGCCGGGGCAAGGTGCTCGCCCGGAGGATCTCCTGGAGCCGCGGGGAGGCTAAAGCTGGAGATGGCGACGTTGGACGAGGTCGCGCCGCTCGACCCGCTCTCGGTGGAGGTGACCCGCGGCGGCCGGATGGAAAGCCGCCACCGTGTGAGCGCCGTCGTGGTCGACGCCGAAGGCGGGGTGGTGTACCGCGCCGGGGACCCGAGCGCGGCGGTTTTTCCACGCTCCTCGATCAAGCCGATCCAGGCCCTCGCCCTCATCGAATCCGGCGCCGCCGAAGCTCAGGGCTGCAGCGATTCCGAGATCGCCCTGGCCTGCGCCAGCCACGCCGGCGAAGCGGTGCATGTCGACACGGTCGCGCCCTGGCTGGAGCGGATCGGCTGCGGCGAGCGGGATCTGGAATGCGGCTGTCATCCGCCCTACGCCTGGGACGCCGCGGTCGCGCTTCTGCGGACCGGGCAGGAGCCCAACCAACTCCACAATAACTGTTCGGGCAAGCACAGCGGCTTTCTCACCCTGGCGCGGCACCAGAACTGGCAGACCAAAGGCTATATCGACTATGGCCACCCGGTGCAGCAGCGGATCTTGGGCCTGCTCGAATCCATGTGCGGGCTCGACCTGTCCGACGCGCCCTGGGGCGTCGACGGCTGCGGCATTCCGACCATCGCCATCCCGCTCGCCAATTTTGCCCTGGCCATGGCCCGGCTCGGCGTTCCGGACGACCAGCCGGACCGGCGGCAGGCGGCCTGCGCCCGCGTCCGCCGGGCGATGAGCGCACACCCGCGGCTGGTCTCCGGCAGCGGCCGCTTCTGCA
>JAUVQB010000200.1 GCA_030598385.1 Alphaproteobacteria bacterium
CCCACCGGATCGGCCAGGATGACCTCCACGTGAGGCGCCACGTCCGCGAAATAGCGCGCCAGACCGGTGATCGTGCCAGCCGAGCCGACGCCGCAGACGATGGCGTCCAGGTCCCCGCCCATCTGGGCCCAGATCTCGGGGCCGGTCGTCGTCTCGTGGGCCCTCGGGTTGGCCGGATTTGCGAATTGGTTCACATAGACCGCGCCGGGAGTATCCTTGGCCAGCGCCTCGGCCCGGTCCTGGTAGTAGTCCGGGTGGCCCTTGCCCACGTCGGAGCGGGTCAGCTGCACCTCCGCGCCCAGGGCCTTCAGGTGAAAGATCTTCTCCTGGGCCATCTTGTCCGGCACCACGATGATCAGCCGGTAACCCTTCTGCGCCGCCACCAGCGCGAGCCCGAGGCCGGTATTGCCGGCGGTCGCCTCGATGATCGTGCCGCCCGGCTTCAGGCTGCCGTCGGCTTCGGCCGCCTCGATCATCGACCTGCCGATACGATCCTTGATCGAACCGCCCGGGTTTTGATTTTCCAGCTTGAGAAACAGTCGGCAAGGACCCCGATCCAGATTGTTGACCTCGATCATCGGGGTGTTTCCGATCATATCGAGGACGTTTCCGAACGGCGGCGCGACGGGGGGGCGGCTTTCGGACATCTTTAGTTCAGACGCTTGTTGTTCCGGCAGGCACAGCCTTGGTGGTCGCCTGTAAAGCGGCATCATATCGCCGATCGGCCGGCGAAAAAAAGGCAAGAAGGCGGGCCGGCCGCATGACGTAGCCCAATGAGAGGCGCGCGTCGAAAACCGGCGGGAAGCGCGACCGCCTTTGGATTGCCAAGTAACGGCCCGATTCTCGACCTGTCCCCAAGTATCGATCCGCGGCGACCGACCCGCGGCGGTCTGTTTTCGAGGTTCGGCGAGCGCACGGAGGACGAGGAAACATGAGCGAGACCGTTCTCACGGCGTCACGGCGGGATCTGCGCCAAGGCTTCTTAGCCCGCCTCGTGAACGCGTTTGGCGATGCCGATTTCAGCCGCGCAATTGCCCTCACCAGCCTGTTTCTCGGGGCGGCCAGCGGCCTCGTGATCGGCCTATGGTCGTTCGGCGGTCCCTTGCCCGAACCGGCCTGGGTCGGCGGTTACAGCGAGCTTCCGCGCCGCCTGATACGCCTCGGCCACATCGCGTTGTTCGCGCTCGGCATGATCAATCTCATGCTGGCCCGCCAGCATGCCGGATTCGGCTTGCCCGAGCGGACCACCCGTCTAGCCCTGGCCGCCATGAACATCGGCAACCTGCTGATGCCGGCGCTGCTTTTCGCCACGGTCTTTTTACCCGCCATGAAGTACCTGCTGGCGGCGCCGGCGCTTGCGGTGACCCTCGCGCTGGCGATCGCCGCCCATGGCGGCTGGCGGCAGTGGGGGACCGCCGCGCGCCTATCGAACTTAGGAGGGTGAGATGACACAAACATCGATGGAACGGAAAATCCTCTCGGTCATCGCAGCCAATACAGGTTGCGACCCGGAGCGTATCGGCCTCAATGACGACTTCGAAGAGGTTCTGGGTTTGGACAGCCTCGACCGCCTCGATGTCTTGGCCGCGGTGGAAGACGAACTCGGCGTCCGGATACCGGACGACCGGTTCGCGGAGATTCGCAACCTCGACGGCTTGCTCAAGGCCCTGGGAGCCCGGCCCTCCGAGATAGCCGCATGAAGATCGGCCTGATCGCGCTCAGCGGCGTACGCGTACGCACCGAGGAGCTGGCCGAGCTCGGCGTCACCCTGCCCCAGTTCGTGAACCGGGGCCGCGTCATAGCGACCTTGCCGAGCCTCGGCCTGCTCACGGTCGCCGCCCTCACGCCGAGCGATATCGAGGTGGCCTACCGCGAGCTGAGCGAGGTCCGCCCCGACGACCCGCTCGAGCCCTTCGACCTGGTCGGCATCTCCTCCTTCACGGCGATGATCGACGATGCCTACGCGCTCGCCGACCGCTACCGCGCGGCCGGAATCCCGGTGGTCCTCGGCGGCCTGCACGTCTCGCTGATGCCCGACGAAGCGGCCCGGCACGCCGACTCGATCGTGCTCAACGGCGCCGAGGGCGCTTGGCCGCGCCTGGTGGAGGATTTCCGCCGGGGACGCCTCCAGCCCCGCTATATCGGCCTCAAGAACGGCGTTTTCGAACCGCCCCACTACGCAAGCCCCCGTTTCGAGCTGCTTCAGGGGCGCCCCTACAACCGCATCACCGTGCAGACCTCCCGCGGCTGCCCCCACGACTGCGAATTCTGCGCCGCCAGCCTGCGGATCACCTCGCGGTTCCAGCAAAAGCCGGTCGACCGGGCGATCGCCGAGATCGAACAGGCCAAAGCGATCACCGAGCTTCCCTTCTTCGAACTGGCCGACGACAACACCTTCGTCAACGCCAAGTGGGGCAAGAAGTTCCTCAGGGCCTTGGCTCCCCTCGACGTCCACTGGTTCACCGAGACCGACATTTCGGTCGCCGAGGACGAGGAACTGCTCGATCTTTTGGCGGAAAGCGGATGCCGCCAGGTCCTGATCGGCCTGGAAAGCCCCACCGCAGGGGGATTGGACCGCATCGACCCGCGCAATTGGAAGCAGCGGCACTACGCGCGATATCTGGAGGCCATCGAGCGGATCCAATCGCGCGGCGTGACCGTGAACGGCTGTTTCATCGTCGGCCTCGACAACGACACGCCGGAGGTCTTCGAGCAGGTGAGGGACTTCGTCGCCCGATCCCGTCTGCTGGAAGTTCAAATCACGGTCCAGACGCCCTTCCCCGGCACGCCGCTCTACCATCGCCTGAGACACCAAGGGCGCTTGCTCCAGGACCGCTTCTGGGACCGCTGCACCCTGTTCGACGTGAACTTCCGGCCGAACAAAATGTCGGTCGAGGAGCTGGAAAGCGGCCTGCGCTGGCTGTTCGCGGAAGTCTACAACGAGACCGAGTTCAAACGCCGCCAGCGCCACTACGTGGACATCGTCAAGCAGCGCCGGGAGGATCTACGCGCGGCCGAGCCGGCCGTCGCCCAGGCATAAACGAGATAACCTAATCCCAGTTTCGCTTCGCCAAATTACGGCACCAGCCCAGTGCGAAGCACTCGCGCTTCGCGCGCCCCAATGATACTGCCCACGGGAGTTCAGGTGGTGGCCGGGAGGGTTCGCCGTAGGCGGGCGCTACGCGCGGGCTGGTACAGACCGAGGCGTAACCGCGCTAGCGGGTCGGGACCGGTTCCTCGGTGGAATAGTCGTAGAAGCCGCGGCCCGACTTGCGGCCGACCCAGCCGGCCTCGACATATTTGACCAGCAGCGGGCACGGCCGGTACTTGGAGTCCGCCAGACCCTCATAAAGCACGTGCATGATGGCCAGGCAGGTGTCCAGGCCGATGAAGTCGGCCAGCTGCAGCGGCCCCATGGGGTGGTTGGCGCCGAGGCGAAGCGCCGTGTCGATGGATTTCACCGAGCCGACGCCCTCGTAAAGGGTGTAAATGGCCTCGTTGATCATCGGCATGAGGATCCGGTTGACCATGAAAGCCGGGAAGTCTTCGGCCGAGGCGGAGGTCTTGCCGAGCGCCTCGACCAGCGCCTTGATCGCCTTGAAGGTGTCCTCGTCGGTCGCGATGCCGCGGATCAACTCGACCAGTTGCATGACCGGAACCGGATTCATGAAATGCATGCCCATGAAGCGGCCCGGACGGTCGGTCACCGACGCCAGGCGGGTGATCGAGATGGACGAGGTGTTGCTGCAGATGATGGCGTCGGGTTTGATGAGCGGGCAAAGTTGCTTCAGGACGTCGCGCTTGACCTCCTCGTTCTCGACGACGCTCTCGATCACCAGGTCGCAGTCGCCGAACAGATCCAATCCGGTGCCCGTGGCGATGCGGGCGAGCGTGGCCGCCTTATCGTCGCTCGAGATCTTTTCGTGTTCGATCTGGCGCTCGAGGTTGGCGCCGATGCTCTCGCGCGCCTGTTCCAACTGCTCGTCGGAAATGTCCGACAGACGC
>JAUVQB010000126.1 GCA_030598385.1 Alphaproteobacteria bacterium
GATCTGTGGCGCGCATCCGGCCGCTACGACGACTACGGCAAGGAGATGCTGCGCATCGAGGACCGGCACGGCCGCGAGATGCTCTATGGCCCGACCAACGAGGAGCTGATCACCGACATCTTCCGCGCGTCGGTGAAGAGCTACCGGGACCTGCCGCGCATCCTCTACCACATCCAATGGAAGTTCCGGGACGAGGTGCGTCCCCGCTTCGGGGTCATGCGCGGGCGCGAATTCCTGATGAAGGACGGTTACTCCTTCGACCTGGATTATGAAAGCGCGAGAAAGTCTTATAACAAGATGTTCGTGTCCTACCTCAGGACTTTCGCCCGCCTGGGACTGAAGGCGATTCCAATGGTGGCGGAGACCGGGCCGATCGGCGGCGACCTGTCGCACGAGTTCATCATCTTGGCGGATACCGGCGAGACCGAGGTGTTCTGCCACCACGACCTGCTCGACTACGACGTCTTGGCCGAGACGGTGGACTATGACGGCAATCTTTCGCCGATCGTCGATTTCTGGACCCGGTTCTACGCCCGCACCGACGACAAGCACGAGGCGGCGGTCTTCGAGTCAGAGGTGCCGGAGGCAAAACGCGTCCAGCGCCGTGGCATCGAGGTCGGTCACATCTTCTATTTCGGCGACAAGTACGCCGGGCCCCTCGGCGCCGTCGTGACCCGGCCCGACGGCAGCCAGACCGCGCTCCACTCCGGCTCCTACGGCATCGGCGTCTCGCGCCTGGTGGGCGGCATCATCGAAGCCAGCCACGACGAAAACGGGATCATCTGGCCGGAGCCAGTGGCGCCCTTCAAGGTGGGCTTGATCAACCTCAAGGTGGGCAACGACGGCTGCGACGCGCTCTGCGAGGAGCTTTACGGCAAGCTCAGCGGGGCCGGCATCGAACTGCTCTACAACGACCGCGAAGACAGTCCGGGCGCCAAGTTTGCCGAGATGGACCTGATCGGCCTGCCCTGGCAGCTTGTCGTCGGGCCGCGCGGCTTGAAAAGCGGCGTGGTCGAGCTCAAGTCCCGGGCCAGTGGCGAGCGTGAAGAGCTGTCGCCGGAGTCCGCCCTGGCGCGGCTGACGGATTAGGACCCCAAATTTGTCGACGGATCAGCGCCCATGATCTTCAGCGCCTTCGAGCGGCTGATCGCCTTCCGCTATCTGCGCGCGCGACGGCAGGAAGGCTTCATCTCCGTGGTCGCCTTCATCTCGCTGGTCGGAATCCTGCTCGGCGTGGCGACGCTGATCATCGTCATGGCCGTGATGAACGGTTTTCGCCACGAGCTCTTGGGCCGCATCCTCGGCGTCAACGGACATGTCACTGTCTTTCCCCTCGAGGCGTCACTCAGCGATTACGAGCCCCTCGCCGAGCGCCTGCGCGCCCTGGAGGACGTGACCAGCGTGGTGCCGCAGATCCAGGCCCAGGTCATGGTGAGCCAGGGCAGCAATGCGATGGGCGCCTTGGTCCGGGGCCTGATGGCGGACGACTTGGCGGGGCGGGCCGCGATCTTCGAGGACCTGTCGGATACCGCGCTCGAGCGTTTCGCCCGCGGCGAAGGGGTGCTGGTCGGGCGCCGCCTGGCCGAGCGGCTGCGCCTCGGGCCGGGCGATCACATCACCCTGGTCTCGCCGCGCGGCCATCAAACCGTCATGGGCACCCTGCCGCGGGTGAAGGCTTATCCCATCGCCGGTTTGTTCGAAGTGGGCATGTACGACTACGACAACTCCTTCGTCTATATGCCGCTGGCCGACGCCCAGATCTTCTTCCGACTGGCGGAACGGGTGAACGCCGTCGAGCTGTTTTATGGCGATCCGGACCAGGTGACGCGGGCGCGGCTCGATCTGATCGACGCGCTGGGACCCGGCTTCCGCACGGTAGACTGGCAGCGCGCCAATTCCGGCTTTTTCAACGCCGTTCAGGTCGAGCGCAACGTGATGTTCCTGATCCTGTCGCTGATCATTCTGGTGGCTGCCTTCAACATCCTTTCCGGCCAGTACATGCTGGTGAAGGGCAAGGGCCGGGACATCGCGATCCTGCGCACCATGGGGGCGACCCGTGGCAATATCATGCGTATCTTCTTCCTGAGCGGCGCCAGCGTCGGCATCGCCGGCACGCTGGCGGGCGTCGTCCTGGGCGTCGCCTTCGCCGACAACATCGCGGTGATCCAGGGCTGGCTCGAAAGCCTGATCGACAAGCGGCTGTTCCCGCCGGAGGTCTATTTCCTCTCCCAGGTTCCGGCCGAGGTCGACTACGTCGAAGTGGGGCAGGTGGTGGCCATGGCCATTGCCTTGTCCTTCCTGGCGCCGATCTTCCCGGCCTGGCGCGCCGCGCGGCTCGATCCGGTGGAGGCGCTGCGCTATGAGTGAGCCTGCCGGGAACGGGCCCGGGTTGCGCCTGAGCGGCGTGGTCATGGGATTTCGCCAAGGCGACCGGCGGCTCGATGTGCTGCAGGGCGTGGATCTGGCGATCGCGCCGGGCGAGATCGTCGCCCTGGTGGGGCCGTCGGGGGCCGGCAAATCGACTTTGCTTCATATTGCGGGCCTGCTGGAACAGCCGGATTCCGGCGAGGTCTGGCTCGACGGCGGCGATTGCGCCGCCTTGTCGGACAGCCGCCGGACCGCGTTGCGCTGCCGGACCCTCGGCTTCGTCTATCAGTTTCATCATCTCCTGCCCGAGTTTTCGGCGCTGGAGAACGTGGTGATCCCGCAGATGGTCGCCGGGCGAAGCCGTGCCGAGGCCAGCGGCGGCGCCCGCGAACTGTTGGCTACGGTGGGCCTCGAGGCGCGCGTCGACCACCGCCCCGGCCAACTCTCCGGCGGCGAGCAGCAGCGCGTCGCCATCGCCCGCGCGCTCGCCAATCGGCCGTCGGTGCTGCTGGCCGACGAGCCGACGGGAAACCTCGATCCGCATACCGCCGCCGACGTCTTTGCGGTGCTGATGACGCGGGTCCGTGAAGGCGGCCTCGCGGCACTGGTCGCCACCCACAACCTCGAGCTCTCCAGGCGCATGGACCGGGTTCTGCGCCTCGAGGAGGGGCGGGTCACCTAGGATATCTGTTAGGGTAGGGGGCCATGCCACACGCCGACTTCGTCCACCTGCGCGTTCATTCCGCCTATTCGCTCTCCGAAGGGGCGATCAAGGTGAAGGCCCTGGCGAAGCTGTGCGATAGCCGCGCCATGCCGGCGGTGGCCGTTACCGATAAGGGTAACCTGTTCGGCGCGCTGGAGATCTCCGAGACCCTGTGGGAGGCCGGGATCCAGCCGATCATCGGCTGCCAGGTGCGGATCGCCCGCGAGGACGCAGAGACCCGCGGATCGCCCCAGGCCGGCTCGCCCGACGAGATCCTGTTGCTGGTGCAGAACGAGGCTGGTTACCGCAATCTCACCAAGCTGGTGAGCCTGGCCTATCTGAAAAGCGACGTGGCCAGCGGCCCGCAGGTCTCGCTCGAAGACCTCGAGCGCTACGCAGGCGGCCTGATCGCGCTCGCCGGCAGTCCGCAAAGCGCCGTGGGGCGGCTCATCGGCGAGCGCCGGGTGCCGAAGGCGGAAGACGCCTTGCTCATGTACGAGCAGATCTTCGACGGGCGCCTCTACGTCGAGATCATGCGCCACGATCTGGCGGAAGAGACGGAAATCGAGGACGCTTTGGTAGACCTCGCCTACCGCCACGACCTTCCTTTGGTCGCCACCAACGACGTCTACTTCGCCGATGCGGCCATGCACGAGGCCCACGACGCGCTCTTGTGCATTGCCGACGGGACTTACATCAGCCAGTCCGACCGGCGCCGCCTGACGCCGGACCACCGCTTCAAGTCGGCGGAGGAGATGCGGGCCTTGTTCGAGGACCTGCCGGAAGCCATCGACAACACCCTGGCGATCGCAAGGCGCTGCGCCTACCGCCCGGTGCCGGTCGAGCCGATCCTGCCGCCCTATCCGACGGAAGCCGGCCGCGACGAGGCCGAAGAGCTGCGCGCCCAGGCCGAGGCGGGGCTGGAAATGCGCCTGGAGAGCCAGGTCACCCGGCCGGAGACGACGGCGGCGGAGAAGGAAGCCGCCGCGAGGCCCTATCGCGAGCGGCTCAAGTACGAGCTCGATGTCATCCGGCAAATGGGATTCCCCGGTTACTTCCTGATCGTGGCGGACTTCATCCAATGGGCCAAGCGCCAGGACATTCCAGTCGGCCCAGGCCGCGGTTCGGGCGCCGGTTCGGTGGTTGCCTGGGCGCTCACCATCACCGATCTCGATCCCTTGCGTTGGGGCTTGCTGTTCGAGCGCTTCCTCAATCCGGAGCGGGTGTCGATGCCGGACTTCGATGTCGACTTCTGCCAAGATCAGCGCGACGCGGTGATCCGTTACGTACAGGACAAGTACGGTACGGACCACGTTGCGCAGATCATCACCTTCGGCAAGCTGCAGGCGCGCGCGGCCCTGCGCGACGTGGGCCGGGTCCTCCAGATGCCTTATCCCCTGGTCGACCGGCTGTGCAAGATGGTGCCCTACAACCCGGCCAATCCGGTCGGCCTGCAGCAGGCCATCGACAGCGAAGCCCAGCTCCAGGAGGCGCGCGCCCAGGACGAATCGGTCGCGCGGCTGCTCGACATAGCGCTCAAGCTGGAAGGCCTCTACCGCAACGCCTCGACCCACGCCGCCGGCGTGGTGATCGGCGACCGGCCGCTCGACCAGCTCGTTCCGCTCTACCGCGATCCGCGTTCGGACATGCCGGCGACCCAGTTCAGCATGAAGTTCGTCGAGAAGGCCGGCCTGGTGAAGTTCGACTTCCTCGGCCTCAAGACGCTGTCGGTGCTGGCCCGGGCGCGCGACCTGATCCGCCTGACGCAACCGGACTTCGACTTGGAGCAAATGCCCCTCGACGATCCCGCGACCTACGATCTGCTGCGAAGCGGAGAGACCGTTGGGGTGTTCCAGCTTGAAGGGACGGGCATGCGCGACGTGCTGCGGCGCCTCAAGCCCGACCGCTTCGAGGACATCATCGCCGTGGTAGCGCTCTACCGCCCCGGCCCGATGGACAACATCGACAGCTTTATCGCCCGCAAGCACGGCGAGGAGGCGCCGGACTACCTCTATCCCACGCTGGAAGGGATCCTGCGCGAAACCCACGGCATCATGATCTATCAGGAACAGGTGATGCAGATCGCCCAGGAGCTGGCGGGCTACAGCCTGGGCGGCGCCGACCTCTTACGCCGGGCCATGGGCAAGAAGATCAAGTCGGAAATGGAGGCGCAGCGCAAGAACTTCATTGACGGCGCCGTGGCGCGCGGCGTTGGCGAGGCCAAGGCCTTGCAGATATTCGAACAGGTGGCCAAGTTTGCCGGCTACGGC
>JAUVQB010000129.1 GCA_030598385.1 Alphaproteobacteria bacterium
CGTCGGATGGTCCTTTCGAGCTCTTCTTCGCCACCTTCTCTCAGATTCCGCAGACGCTGACTCAGCTCGAAGCCTTCGGGATTCCCGGATTCGGCCGCGCCTTCGTCGAGGGCGGCCCCGGCGGGTCCGGCGGCGAATTCCATCAACAGAAAAGCCGCGAGTGAAATGAAAATTGGCAAGCTTGCCGTCATGTGCCTGTCCACTCGTCGGTGATGGCCAAGTCAGGCATCTGGGTTCCGCAACCACAGATCCCACATAATGAATTACGTCTGCCGCACCACGAACGTGCCAGCAAGGAGGTCGTGCACCACAACGTCGCCCTGTCGCAAGTTTAAATCCGCGCCTTCGAGTCGGCCCGCCAGCGCCGTCGAGCACGGCGGCCGGCACGAAAGTCCCAGCCATTTTGGCGCGGTTTTGCGCAATTTACTGATTTTCGGGTTGCCAAAGGCGATGGGGGGTGCAGTCTGAAAGGACATGACCACAGGGGAAAATGGCACGCCGGAAAAGCCGGGGGGCGACGTGAGACCACCCGGTGGCGCGTTGGGTGGCGCGTTGGGTGGCGCGCTCGACGTGCGCAGCCTGCGCGACCTTGTCGCCAGTTCGGCCAGCGCCGCGCCGGTTATCGCCGTCGACCGGCCCTATGCCGAAGCGCTTCGCAACAGCGTCGACTGGCTGTGGCAGACCGATGCCGACTTCAATCTGACTTACGTCTCTCGCACGCTCGACCCATCCCCAGATCGACCGGGGTCGGGAGCCGCAGAAAGCTGGATCGGCAGCAGCCTCCTGTCGCTCGCCAATTCCGAGGCCGGCGAGGCCACCCCGTCGCCGCTGCTGGTGGCGTTGCGCGAGCGCCGTGCGTTCCGCGACTGCGCCGTTGAGTGGACCTCCGAGGCGCAGCAGCGTGTGCGCTTCCGCCTGACCGGTCTGCCGTTCGACGACGAGTCCAGCGGCGAGTTCGCCGGCTTCCGGGGAACCGCCAGCGCCTCCAGCGAACCCGCCGAGAAAAACCAGACCGCCCGCGAGCTGCTGGACCTGCTGAAGGCGGCCTTGAGCGAGCGGGACCAGTTGCAGCAGCAGTTGGCCGAAATCCAGGACGAGGATCTCAAGGAGCGCTTGGCCGGCATCGCCCACGAGCTGCGCACCCCCTTGAACGCCATCATCGGCTTTTCCGAGCTGATCCGCGATCAGGCGTTCGGCGACGATCCCCGGCGCTATTCGGAATACGGCGGAAACATCCACCGCAGTGGCGTGAAACTGCTGCAGCTGGTGAACCGCATCCTGGATACGGCAGAGCACGAAAGCGATCTCCAGACCATCGAAGCACGGCCGTTCGACGTCGAAGCCATCGTACGCGCGACCATCGAGGTCATGGCCGACAGCGCCGCCACGGCACAGGTTCAGCTCTATCTCGACGTGGCGGCGGATCTGCCCCAGGCCCAGGGCGACCGGCAGATGACCCGGCAGATCCTGTTCCACCTCCTGGCGCGCATCTTTCAGAGGGCACCGGGGGGTTGGACCGCCGGCATTCGCATCCAGCGAGATGTCGGGGATCGGGAAGCCGGCGAAGAGGGTGGCCCAGAAGGCGGCCATGGCGGTGTTCGAGTGATCGTCTGGGACGGCCCGGCTGCGGAAGACAAAGGCGAACGCTCGGCGCCGGCAGGACCGACGGCCGCTACCCAGGCCGCCGCGAACGGAACGCCGCAGGCCCCGGGCGAAACGGGAGCAGACACAGCCGAAGACCCGGAACGCCTCGAAGACCGGGAAGACCCGGAGGACCTGGGGCCGGTGGTCTTGCAGCATCTTGCCGAAATCATGGGCGCCGAGCTCGAAATGACCGGCGTGACCGGCCAAGGAAGCGAAGCCCGCCTGCGCCTTCCGCCGACGCCGGAGGAGTCCTCCGGCTGAACGCGCGGCCAGGACCCTGGCGCGCCGCCACCACTCGGGTCATGATCTGGCCCGCGGCACCGCTGTCAAACTAAAGGTGCGACGGCGGACTGAAATTTCGGCAGACCGCATCGAGTGAAACGGAGGAGCCATGCCGCGCCGCGCGCGGGCGATGTCACCGGTGATTCCCACGTTGGCCCGGGGCTTGGCCCGGGGCTTTGCTCTGGCCTGCGGCTTCGCTCTGGCCGGGACCTTGCCACAGGCCTCGGGCGGCAGCGCGCCGTCCTGGCCCGCCTGGTCACGCCCGGCCTTGGCGCAGGACGTGGGCGCGCAGCTCCAGCCGTCAGAATGGCGGCGCTTGACCGGTCCACTTCCCTACCGCCCCGGAGGGCCCGATAGCGGCTGGCTCTCCGAAACCGATCTGGAGCGCGCCGTCGACCTCATCGCCGACCTCGGTCTGTTCTTCGCAAAACTGTCCGAGTCCGATCCCGATACCCAGGCCCGCCTCGTTTGGGGTCGGGGCGACGCGGTCTATGGAGCCGCCGCGGAGGATCTGCGAGCCGCGAACGAGGACGGCAAATTCCGCATCATCATCTCCGAAGGCAGCAGCCTCGCGATCACCCGTCGCGGCGAGGAGATCTGGGTGGATTCCGACCTGGCCGGCGCCTGGAACGTGAAGCGGGTGCGCCGGGCGCGTTGGCAAGGCGACGACTGGCCCGATATCGCCGCCCTGTCGGCCCTGCTGTTCGATCTCTGGCGCGGCCAGGAGACCGCGGCGAGCGGCGCCTGGCTGGATCACCAGCTCGACAGCCTTGCCGTCTCGAGAGCGGCGTTCGAGGAGGGCGGTGCCGACGCGGCCACCGCCTTCACCCGTTACGGGATTCTCAAAGATCTATTCTTCAAAGCAAACCTGCTGCGCGACGCCACGGTGAGCGCCGCAAATGCCGCCCCTTGGCATAATCGGGCGCAACGGATCGAGCAACAAACCGATTCGCTCCTGCGCTCGGTTGCAACCACGAGTTTGGGCGGCGAACTGGCGAAGGAATTGCGGGGCCATTGGGCGGCCTACGCGGCAGAGATCGAACAGAGCTCGGCTGAACGCAGCGCACTCCTCCTTGCCGCCCTGCGGCCCGCCCCGGCGCCGACTAGGGCCGGCGCGGCCCCGCGTACTCCGGAGCAGGAGCCGGTCGCCGAGGACGCTGCCGCGAAAGAAACGGCCGCCGAAGATACGCCTGCCGAAACAGACCCGGCCGCCGAAACCGGACCCCCGCAGGCCGTGAACATCCAAGCGCGCGACCAAGACTATATAGCGTTGCTGCTGGCGCGAACGGTCGACGCGGCTCGCACGGCCGAGGAGGCGGAAAGGCAGGCCGACACCATGGCGCGCCAGGCCGGTGCGGCAATCCTGGCGGCCGAGCAGGCTCGCGATACATTGGCAACCACCCAGACCGGTCGCGAAATCGCTGCCGAGGAAACCGCGCGCCTGCGCCAGCAAGCCGAGGAGCTGGCCGCCGAGCTGGACCAGGCCCGCGGCGGCGAAGCGGCCCTACAGGACCGCCTTACCCAGGCCGAGGACCGGGCTAGCGCCGCCGAAGCCGCGGCGGCAAAGTCAGCCGCAGAGGCCGCCGAAGGAATCACCGACCTGCAAGGGCAGCTCACAGCCCGCGACGCGGACCTCACCCGCGCCGAAGCGCTAGCGGAAACTCGTGCAGCGGCACTGGCCGAAGCCGGGGCGGAGATCGATCGGATCGAAAGCCAGAATGAAACCTTGCAGGCCACCGTCGCGGAGGCCGACGGCGACAGGACGGCCTTGGCCGCCGCCGAGTCCGAACGCACGGCACTGGAAACCAAGCTCGAGGCGAGACAGACGGAGCTGGCTGCGGCGCAATCTCGAGCCGAATCCGCCGCCGAAGAGACCGCAGTAGCGCTCGACCGGGAGAGGGCCCGCGCGACGGAGCTCGAGGTCACTCTGGCCGAGGCTCGGCAGACTCTGGTCGCCGCCCAGGAACGAACCCTGGCCGAAACCGCGCGCGCTACGCAGGCGGAAGCCGCGGCCGCGGCGGCCGGCACGACCGCCCAAGCGGCGCAGCAGGACCTGGCAGCCCGTGACGAAGAGCTGGCGAGTCTGCGCGAGGAGGTCCGAGCGCTCCGCCAGGAGAGCGAAAGCCAGGCCCAGACGGACGGCCCCTCCTCGCCCCCGTCCCGCGTCCCGACTTGGCTCGAGGACTGGCTGGCCCCGATCGTGGCCGCGGCGCTCTTGGCCGGCGGCCTCATGGTTCTGCTGGCTGTTTCGCGCCGCCGTGCGCCAGTCGGCCAGCCAGTCCGCCAGCCGGTCCACGAAGCGGGCCGGGGGGCGAACGAGGCCCCGCCGGCCAGCGCGCCGGATATCCGGGAGCCCGTCACGGAAACACCCGCAAAGGAGAGGCCCGCAAAGGAAAGGCCCGCAGTGCGGCCGAGCGCACGGCCCACCGCCGCCCGCCATCCCCCAGCGGCCGCGGCGACCTCCGCCTCGATCGTCGGGGCCGTCCGGCGCCAGGACTGGGCCACGGCCGAAGCTCAATTTGCACAGCTATCGGGTGTGTCGGCCCCCCGGCTCAAGGAACTTCTGGGAGACCCGAGCGGCGAATTGCTGGCGCTGGCCTGCCGCGCGGCGGATCTCGATCGCCTGACCTTTGCCGCCCTCTATCTGTTGCAGGGCCAAGGCCGCGCCGTCGCCGACCCTGAGGTGGTCGCCGGGGCCGTCGGCCTTTTCGAGAAAACCGGGCCGGCCGAGGCTCAGCGGATTCTGGCCGAGCGCCGAGACCGGGACTCCCTTTCGGCCTGAGGTCTTTCCGCAAAGGGCCAGGCGGGCCCACGCGCCGCCGTAGAGACGAGTGGGTCGGTGGCGTCATTTCCCTGGAACTTCGAGGCGGAGCCCCTAGGATGATCGCCGTCAAGCCTCGTCCTTTGCCGTTGCGGCCCTAGCTTTCGGAGATGCCCACGCGATGTCCCGGCAAAGCCTCACTCTGAGCGACGCCCTTTACGACTATCTGCTGGAGGTGTCCCTGCGCGAGCCGCCGCTCTTGGCCCGCTTGCGCGAAGAAACCGCGGCGCTGCCCCGCTCGGGCATGCAAATTTCCCCCGAACAGGGCCAGTTCATGGCGCTTCTGGCGGAACTGGTCGGCGCGCGCCGGGTCCTCGAAGTCGGCACTTTTACCGGCTACAGCGCGCTCGTGGTCGCGCTCGCCTTACCGGCAGACGGCCGCATCATCACCTGCGACGTGGACGAAGACATGACGGCGATCGCCCAGCGCTATTGGGCCGAGGCCGGGGTCGCGGACAAGATCGATCTGCGCCTCGGGCCGGCCGTCGACACCCTCGACGCGCTGCTTGCCGACGGCGGCGCGGACACCTTCGACTTCGCGTTCGTCGACGCCGACAAGGAGA
>JAUVQB010000116.1 GCA_030598385.1 Alphaproteobacteria bacterium
CGCCTTCGTTCTGACGGCTGCCGAGGGGCGCCATAGCGAAAACCTGCAACTCGCCCGCCGCTTGGTGGATCAGGAACCGGCCAATGCCGTGGCCCTGTTGGTGCTCGCCGTGGATGCGGTGATCCGGGACCAGCGGGACACGGCCCGGGACCTGCTCGCCGCGCAGTCCGACCGGGGCTTGTCGATCCTTTACGTACCCCTGCTCAACGGCTGGCTGCGGGTCGGCGCGGGCGACCTCGCGTTGGGCCAGTCGGAAGCGTCGGGGCTCGACGGCCGCGAGGGTTTCGAATCGCTCTATCTGATGCACAAAGCCTTGCTCTACGACATCGGCGGCGATGCCGAGCGGGCGGGCGAGGCTTATCAGGACTTGCTGGGGCGCCTGGACTCGCCCTCTCTGCGCTTAGCGGTGTTGGCCGGAAACTTCTTCGAGCGCCAGGGCCGGCATGACTTGGCCGGCGAAATATACGCCAAGTACCATTTGGCTAATCCGGACACGACCCTGTTGGTTCCCTTCGCAGCCAACGACGGCGAAGGCGCCGCGGCCGTTCCGATCCTGCGCGACTACAAGGACGGCTGGGCGGAGGTGCTGTTCGATCTGGCCGGCATTCTCAGCCAGGAACGGGCTGACGAGATGGCTCTCGTTCATGCTCATTTGGCCTTGCGCCTGAAGCCGGATCTGGATCTGGCCCACCTTTTGATCGGCGAGATCTTGGAGGCGCAAGATCGCGGCGAGACCGCCATAGATGCCTACCGGAGAATCGATCCTGCGGCGCCGCTTGCCTGGGCCGCGCGACTGCGCGTTGCCGAAGCGCTGGGCCGCATGGAGCGAGCCGAAGAGGCGGTGGTCGAGCTGGAATTCCTCGCCGCCGAACGGCCGGACAGCTTCGAGCCGCCTTATCGGATCGGCAACCTGTTGCGCATGCAAGAACGCTTCGGCGAGGCCGCGGACGCTTACGACCGTGCTTACCGGAGTGTCGGCAAGTTCGAGCAGCACCACTGGAGCCTGTTCTATTTCCGCGGCATCTCGCTGGAGCGCGACGGTCAGTGGCAACGCGCGGAGGCCGATTTCCTGAAGGCGCTGGAGCTACAGCCCGAACAGCCCTATGTGATGAACTACCTGGCGTATTCCTGGGTCGAGCAGAAAGTCCATCTCGACGAAGCGCAGGAGATGCTGGTGCGCGCGGTCGAACTGCGGCCCAACGATGGCTACATTGTCGACTCTCTGGGGTGGGTCTATTACCGCCTGGGCGATTACGAGGACGCGGCGACCTACCTCGAACGCGCGGTGGAATTGCGCCCGCAGGACCCGGTGATCAACGATCATCTCGGCGATGCCTACTGGCGGGTGGGGCGCGAGCAGGAGGCCCGGTTCCAGTGGCGGCGGTCGCTCAGCTTCAAGCCCGAAGCGGATCAGGTTCCGATTATCGACGCAAAGATCGAAAGTGGCCTGACCACGCAGCCCGAAAACATTTGACCGCGTGACCGACACCAGCGACAGCGAGGGGCCGGCCGCCAAGCCGGTCGGACGCCGTGTTTCCATCTGGGCCTGGGCCAAGGTCAATCTTTACCTACACGTCACCGGCCGGCGCCCCGATGGCTACCACGAGATCGACAGCCTCATCGTCTTCGCCGGGATCGGCGACCGGATCGAGGTCGCGGCGGCCGATCGCCTAAACCTCCATGTCTCGGGGCCACGGGCGTCCGAGGTACCCTGGGATGGAGCGAACCTGGCCTTCCAGGCGGCCGAGGCCTTGGCGAAGAGCTGTGGCCCGGCGGGCGGCGCGCTGATCGAATTGGAAAAGCACCTGCCGGCGGCGGCGGCCGGCCTTGGCGGTGGATCGGCCGATGCGGCCGCGGTACTCGCCGGCCTGAGCCGGGCCTGGCAGGCCACTCTAACAAATGCGCAGTTGCAGGAGATTGCCCTGGGATTGGGCGCGGACGTGCCGGTTTGCCTTTACGGCCGGCCGGCCTTCGTCGCCGGGATCGGCGAGCGCCTGACCCGTTCGCCGCCGCTGCCTCCGGCTTGGCTAGTGCTGGTCAACTGCGGTGTCGCCTTGGCGACGGCCGAGGTGTTCGCGGCGCGGGCCGGCGGCTTTTCCGGGCCGGGGCGCTGGAGCGAGACCCTGCCTGACCTCCCAGCCTTGGCGGAACGCCTGGCCGGCTTGGGCAACGATCTGGAAGCCCCGGCCCGCACTTTGGCGCCTGAAGTGGGCGAGGCGTTGACGTTGATCGGCCGTAGGCCCGACGCGCTGTTGGCGCGCATGTCGGGCAGCGGCGCCACCTGCTTCGGCCTGTTCGCCAGCGGTGAAGGGGCCCAAGACGCGGCCGCCGCGATCACGGCAGAGCGTCCCGACTGGTGGGTAAGGGTGGCGCCTCTGCTCCACGGCCCGCTCGACCGGCTGCGGGCGCCGTCGACGCCGCCCTTGCCGCCGGCATGACCGATCCCGCGGCGAAGACAGCATGCCGGGCGCTGACGTCAGGAGAGGGTGAAATCTGGCGGGAGGCCGGCGGGGCCAAGCGCGCGAAAGGCCCGGTTACCAGCGCAGGATCATCTGGTTGCCGTCGACCTCGTAGCCGTCGAGGCGCTCCAGCGCGCTCATGCCGAGCAGCGACATGGACATGGGCTTGGTGATGACGGCGGCCTCAACGTCGTAGAGGTCGAGGGAGCCGATGGTGAGCTCGTCGAGGGTGACCAAGGCGACCCGGGTGTGGCCGTTGCCGGTTTCGAACACGGCATTGTAGTCCAAGGTGGCTGGATTGAGGCCGACCCGCGACGCGTCCGCCGGGCTGAGCACGACGGTGGTGGCGCCGGTGTCCACCATGAAATCGATCGGGGTCCCGTCGACCTCGGCCTCCAGGGTGAAGTGGCCGTTGCGGCTGGACCTGAGGACCAACTGGTCGTGGGTCGCATAGCTTTCATCGGCCTGATAGGCGGCGGCGCTTTGCGCGGCGGCCTGCCGGTCGCGTTCGCCGGCCGCGCCGAGGCCACGGTCGGCAAAATGCTCTATGCCCTTGGTGGCCAGGATCGCGAAAAACAGGAGAAGGAAGATGTTGCGCAGTGTCGTGCCCATCGGGCCGTCCTCGGCAGTCATGCTCGCAAGTGATCGGCGGCAAAGACCGGTCGTGCGGCGGCCGGTCGTTGTCAGGCTCAGTCTCTCAGCCAAGGGTTAAAGTTTCGGTAAGGTTCGCCCCCGCGGTTGGTCAAGGGGGCAGGCGAGGAGGGCGTTGCCCGCGAGCGCGCGGGGCGCTAGATTGCCGCGCCCGGCGAGCGGTCGAGGAGTCGCTCGGCGGCGCGGCCGGCCACGGGCATCCAGGCGATGATGGGGCGTAGCCAAGCGGTTAAGGCACCGGTTTTTGGTACCGGCACGCGCAGGTTCGAATCCTGCCGCCCCAGCCAACCTTCCGTCCTTCGAGGGCTTCCAAGAACGATCGAGTGACAAACTCGGGAGGCCCAGGTCACGGGGCCTGATCTGAATCATGGCGGGTTCGGACTCGCCTCTATACGACCTCTTCTGGCCTCAAGACTTGCGCTAATCTGGCTCTGGCACGCGGCCGGGAAGGGGGCTAGGTTGTGGGCGTTACGCGGGTGCGCAAAGGCGCTCGGTTATTGGATTTATTGGCGGATCTCCGGGATGATGGGAGGCCCGGCGGTTTTCTCGTATGCGATTCTCGAACCGTCCTGCTTTAAGTTACACATAAAGTATGCGACCTATCTTGTGTAATTAATTGTATTTTTCGACAAACTGGGGAGTTACCGGGGATGCTGGTCGGGGTTCCGAAGGAGATCAAGATCCACGAGTACCGGGTCGGCCTGACGCCGTCGTCGGCGCGCGAGTTGATCCATCATGGCCACCGGGTGGTGGTCGAGGCCAACGCCGGTGGCGGCATCGGCTTCGACGACGATGCCTACCGCGCCGTGGGCGCCGAGGTCCTCGGCTCGGCCGAGGAGGTCTTCGCGGCGGCCGAAATGATCGTCAAGGTGAAGGAGCCCCAGACGAGCGAGTACGGCCTGCTGCGCGACGGCCAGATCCTTTACACCTATCTGCACCTGGCGCCCGACTTGCCTCAGACCCAGGGCCTGATCGAGTCCGGCTGCATCGCCATCGCCTACGAGACGGTCACCAGCGCCCGCGGCGGCTTGCCGCTGCTGTCGCCGATGAGCGAGGTCGCGGGCCGCATGTCGGTCCAGGTCGGCGCCCATTGCCTGGAGAAGGAGCAGGGCGGCTCCGGCATGCTCTTGGGCGGCGTGCCCGGGGTGGCGGCGGCCAGGGTGGTGATCATCGGCGGCGGCGTCTCGGGCACCAACGCGGCGCGCATGGCCATGGGCATGGAAGCCCACGTCACGGTGATCGACCGCTCGCTCGAACAGCTCTACGCCCTCGACCTGCAGTTCGGCCCCATGCTGAACACCATCTATTCCACGGTCGACGCGATCGAGACCCATGTGACCGGCGCCGACCTGGTGATCGGCGCGGTGCTGGTGCCGGGCGCCGCGGCGCCCAAGCTGGTGACCCGCGACATGGTGCGCCAGATGCGCCCCGGTTCGGTCCTGGTCGACATCGCCATCGACCAGGGCGGCTGCTTCGAAACCTCGAAGCCGACCACCCACAGCGAGCCGACCTATGTCGAGGAAGGCTGCGTGCACTACTGCGTGACCAACATGCCGGGCGCGGTGGCGCGGACCTCGACCATCGCGTTGAACAATGCCACCCTGCCGTTCGGCCTGGCGCTTGCGGACAAGGGATACAAGCAGGCGTTGAAGGACAACGAGCATCTGCGCAACGGCCTCAACGTGGCCGGCGGCGAGGTGACCTATCAGGCCGTGGCGGAAGCCCATGGCTTGGCCTACACCCCGGCGGAGAATGTGCTGTGGGACTGATCCGGCGCCCCTTTTGCGCGCACGGAATTTCTGACACCGAGACCATGAAACTGGAGTGATCGGCCGATGAACTGGCAGATGCCAACCGCAAACTCTCTCGAGCCCTATTGGATGCCGTTCACCGCGAACCGGCAGTTCAAGGCCCATCCGCGGATGATCGCGCGGGCCGAGGGCATGTATTACTACACGGACCGGGGCGAGGCGCTTTTGGACGGCTCCTCGGGCCTGTTCTGCGTCGGCGCCGGCCACGGCCGCAAAGAGATCGCCGAGGCGGCACACCGCACGCTCCTCGAGCTCGACTACGCTCCGGCGTTTCAGTACGGCCACCCGCTGTCGTTCGAACTGGCGCGCCGGGTCGCCGCGGTCACGCCGGGCGACCTCAACTACATCTTCTTCACCAACTCCGGTTCGGAATCCGTGGAAACGGCGCTCAAGATCGCCCTGGCCTATCACCGGGCACGGGGCGAGGGCCAGCGGCAGCGGCTGGTCGGCCGGGAGAAGGGCTATCACGGCGTGAACTTCGCCGGCATCTCGGTCGGCGGCATGATGCCCAACAAGAAGGCTTTCGGCCTCGGCCTGCCCGGTTGCGCACACATGCGCCACACCTGGCTGGAAGAGAACAAGTTCACCCCGGGCCAGCCGGAACACGGCGCCGAGCTGGCGAACGACCTGCAGCGGCTGGTCGACCTGCATGGCGAAGACACCATCGCCGCC
>JAUVQB010000305.1 GCA_030598385.1 Alphaproteobacteria bacterium
CGGCCGCCCGCGAGGCCTGGGAGGCCGAACAGAAAGAGCAGCTTGCGGAGATGCAAGAGGAATGGCGCAGCGAGCACGAACAGCGCCTGGCCGAGGCCCGCAGGGCCTGGGAGATGGAACGCACGGAGATCGCCGCGGATGCCGTCGCTAGGTCGCAGAAGGACTTCGATCGCGTTTTGGCGGACGCCAAGGAGGCCTGGGACCAGGAGGGCGAGGTCAAGCTGGCGCGAGTCCGCGGCGCCTGGGAGTCGGAACTGACCCAGCGCATGGCCGAGGCCCAGGAGGAATGGGATACCAAAGAAGAGCAGCTGAACGCAATTACGCGACGCGCCTTGGAACGCGCCAAGATCGCCGAGCAAGCCGCCAGTCTCGCCAAACGGCTCACCAAAGACGACGAACCCGGTGGCCGTGCCCGCAGGAGCTCGCCCAAGGCCAAGCGCAAGGCCAAGTCCGGCGCCGGGCCGCTCCGCCTCGAGCACCCGGGGCGTGTCTTGGCTTTGGCCTGCGTGACCTTGGCGGTGTTGGTGTATGCCAACTTAAAGCCGAGCTTCAGCCTGCCGCACGCACAGGAGAGCCTCAATTTGATCCAGAAGGCGCCGGAGGATGATCAGGCGGAACTGCAGGCGGAAACGCCGTCGGGCCAATGGTTTATCCAGCCCAGCATTGTCAATGTGCGCCAGAGCGCGTCGCAGAGCTCGCCCATCTTGACCCAGCTGAACCGCAAGCAGCCGGTGGCGGAGCTTCAACGCAAGAGTGGTTGGGTCCAGATAACCCTGCCAGACGGCAGCGGCCGCCAGGGCTGGATCCACGGCTCCCTGTTGGCTACCGAACCAGCCGACTCACAGCGGCCGTAGAGCGGCATCCGACAGCCGCCCGTTATATCAAGTCACTTGAGCGCCTGGGCCAGATCCGAGATCAGGTCGTCCACGTTCTCGACGCCCACCGAAAGGCGCACCAAGCCGTCGGAGATTCCCAGTTCCGCGCGCTTGTCTTCCGGCAGCGAGGCATGGGTCATGATGGCCGGATGCTCGACCAGGCTTTCGACCCCGCCCAGGCTTTCGGCCAGCGCGAAGATCTCGACCCTCTCGAGAAACCGCCGCGCGGCGTCCAGCCCGCCCGCGATGACGGCCGTCACCATGCCGCCGAAGGCCCGCATCTGCCGTGTGGCCAAGGCATGTTGCGGATGGCTCTCCAGGCCGGGGTAGTAGACCCGCTCGATCCTGGGATGGCCCTCGAGGTACTGCGCCACGGCTTCGCCATTGCTGCAGTGGCGCTCCATGCGCAAGGCGAGCGTCTTCAGGCCGCGCAGCGCCAGGAAGGAATCGAAGGGCCCCTGTATGCCGCCAACGGCGTTCTGCAGGTAGCCGAGACGCTCCCTGGTCTCGGGCTGGTCGCCCACGACGGCCACGCCGCCCACCATGTCGGAATGGCCGTTCAAGTATTTGGTGGCCGAATGCATGACCAAGTCGAAGCCGAGTTCGAGCGGGCGCTGAACCCACGGCGTGGCAAAGGTGTTGTCGCAACAGGTCAGGAGTCCGCGCGCGCGGGCCGTGCGGGCTACGGCCTCCAGGTCGACCACCCTGAGCAAGGGATTGGTCGGGCTTTCCACCCAGATCATCCGGGTCTCCGGCAAGATCGCGGCCTCGAGCGCTCCGGGCGCGGTGAGATCGACGAAGCTGAAGGTGAGGCCGGCGCTGTCGCGGCGCACGTTTTCGAACAGGCGGTAGCTGCCGCCGTAAAGGTCGTCGATCGCGACCACGTGGCTGCCGCTGTCGAGCAGGTCTAAAATTGTCGCGGTCGCCGCCATGCCAGAAGCAAAAGCGAAACCGGCCGTCCCGCTCTCGAGATCGGCGATGCAGCGCTCGTAGGCCATGCGGGTGGGATTCTGCGACCGGCTGTACTCGTAGCCCTTGTGAACGCCCGGGCTTTCCTGGACGTAGGTCGAGGTCGCGTAGATCGGCGGCATGACGGCGCCGGTCGAAGGGTCGGGCGTCTGGCCGGCGTGGATCACGCGAGTCCCGAAGTGGGGACGGTTTGGGCGTTTGCCGCTGTCTGCCATTCTCGGTCTCGCTTTGAAGACGGCCTTCGGGCCGGCGCTATTTCATGCTGCGGCGCAGATGATTCAGGAGGTCGATCTGGGTGATCAGGCCGAGAAACTGCTCGCCGTCCATCACGATGGCGACATGCCCCCGCCCGAAGACCGGCATCAGGGCCTCGAGCGGCTGATCGGACTGCACGGTCTGCAACCGCTTGGTCATGGCCATGGTGACCGGTTCCTTGAAGTGGTCCTCGTGGCGGAACACGGCGAGCAGAATATCGCTCTCGTCGATCAGGCCGACGACCTGGCCGTTCTCGTCGAGCACCGGCAACTGGGAGATGTCGTAGAGCTTCATGCGCCCGTAGGCGGTCAGCATCGTGTCCTGCGGCGAGACCGTGACGGTCGCGTGCTCTTCGTGGTGGCGCGAGATGAAATCGGTGAGGTCGTTGTGCCGCTCGCGCTCGATGAAACCCTGGTCGATCATCCAGTAGTCGTTGAACATCTTGGACAGGTATTTGTTGCCGCTGTCGCAGACGAAGGTGACGACCCGCTTGGGCGCGCTCTGTTCGCGGCAGTAGCGCAGGGCGGCGGCGATCAGGGTGCCGGAGGAGGAGCCGGCCAAGATGCCCTCCTTCTGCAAGACTTCGCGGGCGGTGTCGAAGGCCTCGGCATCGCTAATGACGTAGGCCCGTTTGGTACGCGTGAGATCGCAGACCGGCGGCAGGAAGTCCTCGCCGATGCCCTCGACCAGCCAGGCGCCCGGGTTCTTGCCGAGTTCGCCGGTTTCCACGTATTCGGCCAGCACCGAGCCGACCGGGTCGGCCAGCACCATCTCCGCCTCGGGCGCAACGCGGGCAAAGTAGCGCGACAGCCCGGTGATGGTGCCGCCCGAGCCGACGCCGCAGACCACGGCGTCCAGGTCGTGCTCCATCTGCTCCCAGATCTCGGGCCCGGTGGTGGTTTCGTGGGCCAGCGGGTTGGCCGGGTTGGCGA
>JAUVQB010000349.1 GCA_030598385.1 Alphaproteobacteria bacterium
GCCCGGCGGTGCTGCAGGAGAACGCGCGGCGCTTCGTGACCCAGTTTCCCGGGACGGTGCTCTACGCCATCAAATGCAATCCCCATTCCACGGTGCTGAAGGCGCTCTACAAGGGCGGCATTCGCCATTTCGATACCGCGTCGCTGCCGGAGATAGCCCAGGTCCGGGAGACCTTCAACGATGCCGAGGCCTATTTCATGCATCCGGTGAAGGGCCGCGCGGTCATCAGAAACGCCTATCGGGTTTACGGCATTCGCCACTTCGTTGTCGATCACCCCAGCGAGCTCGACAAGGTGCTGGAGGAGACCGGCGGCAAGGGGCTGACCATCGTGGTACGCATCTGGACGCCGCCGGACGAGAGCACGACCTATCACCTGGCGGAAAAGTTCGGCGCCCAACCGGACGAGGCGGCGGACCTGCTCAAAGCGGCCGCCGAGCGCGGCTGCAAAGTCGGCATCGCCTTCCATGTCGGCTCCCAGTGCCAGGACCCCAAGGCCTACGGCACGGCCCTCGACCTGGTCGGCGAGATCAAGGAAGCCGCCGCGTGCGACCTCGACTGCCTCGATGTGGGCGGCGGGTTCCCGGGGCTCTACATGAACACTTCGGCCCCGCCGCTGGAGGACTATATGGCGGAGATCCGCAAGGGCCTGAAGCAAATCAAGGTGAAGCCGGCCGTCGAGGTGATGGCCGAGCCGGGCCGCGTGCTGGCGGCTTCCGGCATCTCGCTGTTGGCTCAGGTGCAGTTGCGCAAGGGCGAGCAGCTCTACATCAACGACGGCATTTACGGCAGCCTATCGGAGATGGTGCAGACCAATCTTCGTCTGCCGGCGCGCCTCATCCGCCTGAACGAACAGCCCGGCGAAGAGCTGACGGCCTTCACGCTGAGCGGCCCGACCTGCGATTCTCTGGACGTCATTCCGGGCACCTTCGACCTGCCGTCCGATGCTCGCGAAGGCGATTGGATCGAAATCGATCAGGTCGGCGCTTACTCCAACGCCCTGGCCACCCACTTCAACGGGTTCCACCCGGAGACCTTCATCGAGGTGCACGACCGGCCGCTGGCGGACGAGGCCTGAGCCTCGATCGAGGCGTGGGACAAAGCGTCATGGAGCGCCATCGGCTTCTCGGGCTGTCGCCGGCCGGGTTCCACGCTCTGTCCTACGCCCTGTGGCGGCCGGCTACAGCCGATGAGGGGGCGGCAGATCGGGTCGTGATCTGCGTCCATGGGCTGACCCGCAACGCTCGTGACTTCGACCCCCTTGCCCGTGCCTTGGCGGAGGCCGGCTTCCTGGTGGTCTGTCCCGACATGGTCGGCCGCGGGGACAGCGATTGGCTCGCCGCGCCGGCGGGCTATGGCCTGCCGCAGTATTGCGCCGACGTGACCAACTTGATCGCGCGCCTGAAGGTCGAGCGGGTGGATTGGGTCGGAACCTCCATGGGCGGCTTGATCGGCATGATGCTGGCGGCCCAAGCCAAGACGCCGCTCGGCCGCTTGGTGCTGAACGATATCGGCCCCTTCATTCCCAAGGCGGCCATCGAGCGCATTGCCTCCTATGCCGGGACCGATCCGCGCTTCGCCGATCTGGCGGAGGCGGAAACCTATCTGCGCGAGATCCATGCGCCCTTCGCCTTGCGCGACGCCCATTGGCGCCACCTGGCCGAGCATTCGGTGCGGTCTGTCGAGGAGGGTCCTGAGGAAGGAGGCCGCGGCCTGCGGCTCCACTACGACCCGGTGATTCTCGCCTCCCTCGGCAGTGAACCCTTCGAGGACATCGACCTCTGGCCGCTTTGGGACCAGATCGGGCAGGAGGTGCTGGTGCTGCGCGGCGCCGAGTCCGATTTGCTTTTGGCAGAGACGGCGGGGGAGATGGCCTCGCGCGGGCCCGGGGCAAAGGTAGTCGAGATCGCCGGCTGCGGCCACGCGCCCGGCCTGATGGATCCGCACCAGATCGCCCTGGTGCGCGACTGGCTTTTGGCCGACGGCTAGTCACCCGCGGTTTGCAGCAGCGCTTGGTTCGGCCTGTCGAGCGTGGTGGCGCGGAGATCGGCGAAGTAGAGCGTGCTAGGCCCGCCCGTCCAGTTGTGCGAAAGCGGGCGTAGGCGCGGTAGCCATTGCGCGGTCTCGGGTCTGGGAAACCGCCGGTGATAAGGCTCGAGCCAGTTGAGCTCGTCCCGGCGGTCGATAAATCCCACGTCCTGCTTGTCGGAGGTGTGGCGGCGGAGGCCCGCAGGATCTTCGAGCGCTCGCAGCAGGAAACCCACCGCAAGGTGGATGTCGCGGCCGTCAATCGCCATGCCATAGAGGTCGTAGCCTTGGCGAGCGGCAATCTCGGCAATGAAGACCAGCGGTAGGATGGCGAAGTTCTGATAGTGGAGAGCCCGTTTCCCACGATCCATCTCGTGCGGCAGGCTGCCGTCCGGGTTCATGGACGTGAGAGCCGCCCGGTAGGCGCGGATGCCGTATTGGAACAGCCGGTCATTGCCCGTGACCACGCCGACGATCGCCGCTTCTAGCCCGCGCCAGTAGCGATGGTTGTTGCAGCAGGAGATCGGGTTGCCGGGATAGCCGATCTGCTTGGTGACGACCGCCGCCAGCCAAGC
>JAUVQB010000352.1 GCA_030598385.1 Alphaproteobacteria bacterium
ATGGCCGCATATCTGAGCGGGCCGGTCTTGGCGAGCGCGCCGCCACGGTCGTAGAAGCTGTCGTAGAGCAGCTCGAAACGGTCGCCCTGCTGGATCTCTCGCTGAAAGTCGACGTCGAAGCTGAACAAGCGGATCAATTCCACCACCGTCTCGGCCGGCATGCCGTCGGCGTGCGCGGCTTCGAACAGGCTGGTCTCGATGGTCCCGCTGTAGACGCTAAGGCGGCGGGTCAAGGGCCGCGCCTCGACTCGCGCCGCGAAACTGTCATCGGGTTGGCGGGCGACCAGGACGTCCTCTTCGGGATTGGTTGTCAGGCCCAGGGAGATCAGGCGAAGCGCCTCGGCCGGCTGGCCGTCGGAGACGACGCCGGCGCCGCTGTCGTCCGATAGCATTGCGAGCCGAACGACCTGGCCGGCCTTGAGCTTCTTGGGGCTGAAGACCTCGCTCAACGCCGTGATCGCGCCATGAGCCTCGCCTCTCTCGAGGCCCGCTTCCACCAGCAGGTTCATCAGCGTATCGCCACGGCGAACCTCGACGAGCCGGTTGACCGCGGCCGGTGCGGCTTCCATGGCGAGCGCGATGCGACCGGCTGAACCGCGCACCTCGGGCGACGTGGCGACGACGCTCGCGGCCGCCGGCTGGAGGGCGAGACCGCCGTTCTGCGGGTTGCCCACGGGCGCTTCCAGATCGACCAGGGGCGGCGCTTTGGGGCCAAATCCGGCGAGCGGCAGGCTAAGGCCAAGGCTTGCGGCGACAAGGATGGTCGCGGTAAGTCCCGCCAGACCGGCCAGCCGCTTCGGGCGTCTGGCAACCTGGGCAAACCGCAGACAAGCGACATAACCCCGGGCGAGCGCCCAGGTTATGCGGCCAAATTCCAGCGGATTTGGCGATGGATCGGCAGAATTTTCGCGCACAGCGGCTAGCGGCACCCGAATCGTTGCCTTCGCGTCGCGGCGCAAACTGCTTAAATGCCAAGCACTTGTCAACATACCTTCAGGCTGGCAGGAAAATAGTTAAGGATTTCCTTAGCCATGCCCGGCGGTGAAGAAATTTTATCTGGAAGCCTCGGCCCGGGTGGCGGCAAGCCGGATCGCGGCATCTGGGTCCCCGGCGATGATCAGGTGGGGCTCCTGCACCAGATAGAACCTCAATGCCGGTGTCGGGTCCGTTATGAAGAGGTTGAAACGGACCGCCGCGCCCGGGTCGACGCTGCCGTCGTAGAAACGCACCCGGTCATAGGGCTCCGGCAGCCGGCGCGTCAGGGAGAAGCTGTCCGAAGCGAAGGGCTCGTCGGAGAAGCTGCCAAGCTGGTCGAAGGATAGGCCGTCCTCGTAGGGACTCGGCTTCTTTAGCACTTCCTGGAGTTCCAGGTCGAAACCGGTCCACACCCGATAGGTGCCGTTGATCACCACCTTGATGACCGCCAGATTGACGAAGGACGCCTTGCGCGCCGGGGCGTCCCCCATGGCGATCATCTGCTGGCCGCTGACGGTCAATACGGCGGGCCCGACCTGGGTGATCTCCTCGACCACGACGATGGGATCGGACGCGGTGCCCGAGCCGGTGACGGAAATCAGGCGGAAGCCGCCCAGTTCGTCGCTGAACCGAAGGCCGCCGGCGCTAAACTCCTCGGCCGGCGCCGGCCAGGCCGAGACCGCGAGTCCAAGGCACAAAAGAGCGGCGATCAGAGTGCCACGCATTGGCCTAGTCTAAGCCAGCCGGAGCACAGGGGCCAAGCTTCCAAGTCGCGGGGTCGCACAAGGGCGCGCATTGGATAGACATGGGGCGCAGGCGGCCATCGCACAAGCTGGCGGCCCCAAGGCTGCTGACACGATTGCGGACTAACTGGCAGCCTTTTTCTTGGTCAAGCTGATCGGCCGGCTGGCGTCGTCGGGAAACGGCAGGTCCTTGTGGGCTTTCGTCAGGGCCGCCACGCGGGCGGCGATCTCGTCCGGGAAAGGGACGGATGCGGGGCCGGCGGCCTGATCCACATGGAGCATGACGGATTCATGAGTGGCCGCCGGCTCGCCGTTCTCTTTGCGAAACATGCGCAGATAGAGGTGGTAGCGCTTGCTGTCCGATCCCAGCATCTGGGCGGTGATGAAGAAGGGCTCGTCTTCGGCAAGTTCCGCCAGGAAGCGGATCTTCAGCTCCAGGGTATAGGCCGTGCTCCGGGTCTGCTCGCGATAGTCCTGGTCGATGCCGAAGTGGTCCATCAGGTTGTCGGTCGCGTCGCTGCAGACGACCACGTAATAGCCGTCGCGCATATGACCGTTGTAGTCGATCCAGTCGGACGAGACGCGGCCTTCATGGATAAGCAAAGGTTCGGCCATGGCTTTCTCCGGTGCGGAGTGTGGCGGCAAGCGGGTCGGTGCACAAGAAGGCCGATAGGGCTATCGCTCACCCAGCCTTGCCCCGGCTGTCGATCCAGATGGTCACCGGCCCGTCGTTGACCAGGTGAACCGCCATCTCGGCGCCGAAGCGGCCGGTTGCGACTCTGACGCCCTGCTCGGCGAGACGTTCGCAGAAATGCCGGTAGAGGGACTCGCCCAGCTCTGGTGGCGCGGCGCCCGAAAAGCCCGGCCGGTTGC
>JAUVQB010000057.1 GCA_030598385.1 Alphaproteobacteria bacterium
CAGCGCTCCTTTGGTATTACTACCTACCGGTAGGCCGCGAACACCACGGACGCATTGGTGCCGCCGAAGCCGAAGGAATTCGACAGCGCCGCGCGCACCGTTCGCTCGCGGGCCTGATGTGGCACCAGGTCCATGCCGTCGCAGGCCGGCGATGGCGTGTCCAGATTCAGGGTCGGCGGAACGAGGCCCTCGTTCATGGCAAGAATCGAGAAAATCGCCTCGACGGCGCCCGCCGCCCCCAACAGGTGGCCGGTCGCCGACTTGGTCGAGGACATGGAAAGACGCGCGGCGTGCGCGCCGAACAAGCGTTTCACGGCGCCCAGCTCGATCTCGTCGCCCAGCGGCGTCGAGGTGCCGTGGGCATTGATGTAATCGATGTCCTCCGGATCGAGTTGGGCCCTTTGCAAGGCGTTCCGCATGGCCCGGAAGGCGCCCTGACCGTCTTCCGCCGGCGCGGTGACGTGATGGGCGTCGCCGGACAGGCCGTAGCCGACGACCTCGGCATAGATCTTGGCGCCGCGCTTCTTGGCATGCTCCAGCTCCTCGAGCACCACGACACCGGCGCCTTCGCCCATGACGAAGCCGTCGCGGTCACGGTCCCAGGGCCGCGAGGCGCGCTCGGGCGTGTCATTGAAGCCGGTGGAAAGGGCCCGTGCAGCGGCGAAGCCCGCCACGCCGATGCGGCAGACCGCCGCTTCCGCCCCGCCGGCCACCATCACATCGGCATCGTCCCAGGCAATCAGCCGCGCGGCATCGCCGATGGCCATCGCGCCCGTCGAGCAGGCCGTCACCACGGCGTGGTTCGGGCCGCGAAAGCCGTATTTGATGGAAATCTGGCCGGAAACCAGATTGATCAGGGTGGCGGGGATGAAGAAGGGACTGAGCCGCCGCGGCCCACGCTCCTTGACGGTGATGGCGCCGTCGCACAGCGTCTCCAGCCCGCCGATACCGGACCCAACCATGACGCCGGTGCGTTCCTGCTCATACTCGCCGCTCGGCGCCCAGCCGGAATCCTCGACCGCCTGCTGCCCGGCCGCGATGCCGAAGATGATGAAGCGGTCGTTCTTCCTGAGATCCTTGGCCTCGACGTAGTCGACCGGGTCG
This sequence comes from Alphaproteobacteria bacterium, assembly GCA_030598385.1. GTDB lineage: Bacteria > Pseudomonadota > Alphaproteobacteria > Kiloniellales > JAKSDN01 > CALJXB01. The sequence continues at coordinate 1,105 of JAUVQB010000057.1, forward strand.
AAGCCTCCGTCCGCCGATTCGCCATAGAGGACTTGGCCGGCAATCTTGCAGGGCAGGTCGGAGACGTCGAAGCTCTGAATGGCGCCGATTCCGGACTGTCCGGCGACCAACCGCTCCCAGCTCTTCGTCACGCCGCTTGCCAGCGGCGTGACAAGTCCGAGTCCTGTGACTGCCACTCTTCTCATCTTGGCGAAGACTCTCGAGGCAGCGCCGCAAGCACCGCAGGATCACGCCGGCGCCAAAGGAGCTGCTTAGAGATTAGGAACTCTGCTGGATGAAATCGACGGCATCCTTGACCGTCACGATCTTCTCGGCGGCATCGTCGGGGATCTCGCAGCCGAACTCTTCCTCGAAGGCCATGACCAGTTCGACGGTGTCCAACGAGTCGGCGCCCAAGTCGTCGATGAAGCTGGCGCTTTCGCTGACCTTGGCCTCGTCGACTCCCAGATGCTCGACCACGATCTTCTTGACGCGTTCGGCGATGTCGTTGCTCATAGCCATTCCTTTAATGTCCAGTGTCTCAGAGCAGCAGATAGAACCCGGCTAGGCGCCCGAAACCAAGCTTCACTTCAACCTCAGGGACGCACCGGGCGCGCCTCTTAACACAGTTCATGCCGATAGGAAAGCGCCCCCGAAATTGCCTCTCCGCGCCCGCCCGAACAGCCTCATATCATGGCCATTCCACCATTCACATGCAAGGTCTGGCCGGTGATGTAGGCGCCCTCCTCGCTGGCCAGGAATACGACGCAGGAAGCCACCTCGTCCGGCGTGCCCGCGCGCCCGGCGGGAATGCTGGCGAGGATCCGCTGATGCTGGTCTTCGTTGAGCGCTCCGGTCATGGCGGTTTCGACGAATCCCGGCGCGACGCAGTTCACCGTGACGCCGCGCGAGGCGACCTCCTGGGCGAGCGACTTGGTGAGGCCGGTGAGGCCCGCCTTGGATGCGGCATAGTTCGCCTGGCCGGGATTGCCGGTCGTTCCAACCACCGAGGTGATCGAGACGATGCGCCCCCAGCGGCGCTTCATCATGCCTCGCAAGCTTGCCCGGATCAGGCGGAACCCGGCGGCCAGGTTCACTTGGAGGACCAGGTCCCATTCCTCGTCTTTCATCCGCATGGCGAGGTTGTCGCGTGTCAGTCCGGCATTGTTGACCAGGATGTCGATGCCCGCGCCGAGCGCCCCTTCGGCCTCGCCGATGAGGGCGGCCGCGGCGGCGGCATCCGACAGATCGCAGGGCACCACGGCGACCCGCGACCCGAGTTCGCCGGCCACGGAATCCAAGGCCTCCCTGCGGGTGCCGGAGAGCGCGACGGCGGCGCCTTGGGCGTGCAGCGCCCGCGCGATGGCCCCACCGATACCGCCCGAGGCGCCGGTCACCAGGGCTGCCTTTCCTTCCAAATCGAACATGACCTCCCCCTTGGTTCCTTGCGTCCCTTGGTGGCACTCAGAGCGTCTTGAGCAGCGCTTCGACCTCGCCCGGCGTGCCTACCGGCTGGGCGCTCAGCTCCCGGTCGATGCGCCGCGCCAGTCCGCACAGGACCTTGCCTGAACCGACTTCGACCAGGGTGTCCACGCCGCGCGCCTTCATGGCCAGCACCGACTCCCGCCAGCGGACCACCGCCGTCACTTGCTCCACCAGCAGGCGCCGCAGGGTTTCGGGCTCGCTGGTCGGTTCGGCGGTCACATTGGGCACCACGGGCACCTGCGGCGGCTGCAGCGTCACCTTGGCCAAAGCCTCGGCCATGACGTCGGCCGCCGGCGCCATAAGCGAGCAGTGGAAGGGCGCGGAGACCGGCAGCATGATGCTGCGCCGCGCGCCGCGCTCGGCGGCCAAGGCAACCGCCCGCTCGACCGCGCTCGTGTGGCCGCTCACCACCACCTGTCCCGGCGCATTGTCGTTCGCGGTCGTGCAGATATCGCCCGCGCCTTCCCCCGCGCCTTCCCCCGCGCCTTCCCCCGCGGCCGCGGCTTCGGCCACGGCCTGGGCGTCCTCGAGGTCGAGGCCCAGGAGCGCGGCCATCGCGCCCTCGCCCACCGGGACCGCCGCCTGCATGGCGGCACCGCGCCGGCGCAGCAGCTGTGCCGCCTCGGCGACCTCGAGCGTTCCCGCCGAAGCCAAGGCCGAATATTCGCCCAGCGAATGTCCGGCAACGAATTCGGCGGTGTCCGCCAGGTTGACCCCGCCTTCCTGTTCCAAGGTCCGCATGACGGCCAGGCTGACCGCCATGAGCGCCGGCTGGGCGTTCTCGGTGAGCCTCAGGTCGGCCTCCGGCCCTTCGAATATGAGCCGGGACAGTCTTTGCTTCAGGGCCTCGTCGATCTCTTCGAAAACTTGGCGCGCCGGCGCGAAAGCCTCGGCAAGCTCCCGGCCCATTCCGACCGCCTGGGACCCCTGTCCGGGAAACACGAAAGCGCGGGCCATCCCCCCTCCTTAATAGTACCGCGGTGAAAACCGCCCGATCGAGCCCGGCCGCGGGTGATCAGAGATAGTCGACCCCGCCCGCCTGTCAAGGAGGCGTCGGCGGCTGCGACTGCCCGGCAGCCCTAACGACAGGCCTTGTTGCGGCGCCTTATCGCGGGGCCTTGCGCCAGCCAATCCATGTTGTATAGTCGCGCGCCTCGCGGGTGAGAGCCTGCGGGAAACATAGCTCCTTGCCGGCCCCGATCGTCATAGCGGATTGGGCCGGCTAGGACCGGAACCGCCGGAGTTTGCAGTGGAAGCTGCGCCGCCGGCGCCGGTCCAGGAAAAGCCGTGAGGAGTACGGAAAGGCATGCCTTATTACGAGAGCGTGTTCATCGCGCGCCAGGACATATCCGGGACCCAGGTCGATTCACTGACCGAGTCCCTCACCAACATCATCCAAGAGGGCGGTGGCCAGGTCACCAAGAAGGAAATCTGGGGCCTCAAGAACCTTGCTTACAAGATCAAGAAGAACCGCAAGGGCCACTACGTCCTGTTGAACATCGACGGCCCGTCGGACGCGGTGCTGGAGATGGAGCGCAATATGCGGATCAACGAAGACGTGATCCGCTATCTGACGGTGCGGGTCGACGAGCTCGAGAGCGAGGACTCCATCATGCTGCGCAGCCGCGGCAGCCGCGATACCGGTCGCGGCGGGCGGCGCGGCGGCTTCGACCGAGGCGGCTTCGACCGGGGCGGCCGTGACCGCGGCGGGCATGATCGCGGCGACCGCGGCAGGCATGATCGCGGCGACCGCGGCGGGCCCAGAAGGTCCGAGGCCGCAAGCGGTCGTGCTGCAGGCGGCGCGGAGGGTGATAGCGCCAAAGCGAGCGGCGACAAGCCGGACGAAGGCGCCAAGGGCGACAAGAGTAGCGACAAGGGAGCCAAGGAATGACGGTACGCATCGTCAGCAAGGGCGCGACCGTCAGGCGACCCTTCTTCCGCCGGCGCAAGAGCTGCCCCTTCAGCGGCCCGAATGCGCCGAAAATCGATTTCAAGGACGTGAAGCTTCTGCAGCGCTTCGTGTCCGAGCGCGGCAAGATCGTGCCGAGCCGCATCACGGCGGTGTCGGCCAAGAAACAACGCGAATTGGCCAAAGCGATCAAGCGCGCCCGCTTCCTCGCCCTACTGCCCTACATTCTCAAGTAGCACCGGGGCCGCGCGGCCGGGCCGGTCTCGGCGGCGCCATAGGCGGGAACGCAAAGCGGGGTAGAAAAGCGGTGCAATATGAGCAAGGGCACAGGTCTGGCGCTGCTCTATGGCTTGGCAAGCGCTTTGCCGCTGCTCATCGCGTTCAGCGCGCCGGGCGGCTTTCTCTTCATGCTGTTGGTGCCGCTGCCGCTGTTTCTTGCGGGGCTTTCGATGGGATCGGCGGCCGTGGTCCTATCGGCGACGAGCGCCTGCCTGACCCTGAGCCTCATCATCGCCGTCGCCACCACCAAGGTGACCGGCAGCCTGGCGGTCGGTTTGGCGGACGGCGCCGGCATGTTTATCGGTACGGCCTTCACCCTGGGCTTGCCGGCCGTCGTCTTGGTTCGACAGGCGCTGCTCAACCGCACGAGAGACGACGGGTCGCTGGAATGGTACCCGGCCGGACAGTTGGTCATGTGGCTGACCGGCGCCGGCGTCTTGCTTCTCGCCTTCTCGTTTGCATCCCTCCTGTGGTTCGGTATCGGAGACAGCCTGGAAGCCATCTTCGCCGGCGAACTGGCGGAGGCCCTACGGCTGATGTTGCCCGAGGTGGGGGAGGCGCAACTGAAGGAAGCGGCCGCCGCCGCCGCGCAGGTCGGACTCGGCGTAGGACTGGATAGCTGGCTGATGGTGATCGCGGCGAACGGCATATTGGCCCAAGGGGTCCTCGGCCGCTACGGGCGAAACCTGCGGCCTGCCCCCGATATCGCGCAGCTCGACCTGCCGAATTGGCTCGGGTTGACGCTCGCCGCAACGGCCTTTGTCGCCTTGCTTGCGCCTGGCGATATCGGGTTCCTCGCGCGCAGCCTGGTCATGGTCCTGCTGCTGCCCTATTTCTTCGCGGGATTGGCTGTGGTTCATGCGGCCTGTCGCAGTCGCGGCGCGCGCACGGCCATGTTGACGATTTTCTACCTGATCCTGGTCTTTTTCGCCTGGCCGGCCGCCTTGGTCACGGGCTTGGGCCTGTTGGATCAGATGATTGGCCTCCGGCGGCGATTGCTAGCCGCCCCGGGCAAGCAGGAGAACGAGTGATGCAGGTCATACTCTTGGAGCGGATTGAGAAACTGGGCCAGATGGGCGACGTGGTGACGGTCAGGCCCGGCTATGCGCGAAACTATCTGTTGCCGAAAAAGAAGGCTCTGAGGGCGACGGACGAGAACCTCAAGGTCTTCGAGAGCCAGCGCACCCAGTTGGAAGCCGACAACTTGGAGCGCCGCAGCGAGGCGGAATCGGTCGCCGGCAAACTCGATGGCCTGTCGATTGTCTTGATTCGCCAGGCCGGCGAAGGCGGCCAGCTCTATGGCTCGGTGGCCGCCCGCGACATAGCCGAGACCCTGGCCAAGGACGGGGTCAAGGTCGAACGCTCCCAAGTGCAATTGGACAAGGTCATCAAGGTCCTGGGCCTTCATCCGATCCGCCTCCGCCTGCACCCGGAGGTCGCGGTAACGATCACTGTGAATGTCGCGCGCAGCGAGGAAGAGGCCACGTCGCAGGCCAGCGAGGGCCACGTCGTCAGCGCCGAGGAACAGCGCGCCGCAGAGCACGCGGTCATTCAGGAGGTCATCACCGAAGTCGAGGCCGAGGAATCCGCAGAAGCCGAAGTGGTGGGCGAAGAAGAAACCGCGGAGAGCGAAGCCCCGGAGGACGGTTCGCCGGAGAGCGCGGGCGCCGAAGGCGAAGACACCGCAGAGCCCGACAAGACCGCCTGAACGCGAGGTCGAGCGTGGCCCGCCGGACGCGTCTCGGCGGTGCGTCCGCCAGGCGGGAGTGCGCCCCGGCCGGCATCTCCCAGCGATAACGCTGGGGCTACACAAGCCGTTCACATTGCGTAAACATCTCGGGCTTCAGCCGCCGTTCCCTGGGTTTGAGGACCCTATTTCGGGCGTTTGCGGCTGCGTGGGGAAGCGAGCTTGTGGGGCCGGAAAGAAATCACCGCGCTTTACGATGAGCGCTTCTGCCGCATGTGGGAGCTCTATCTCAAGGCGAGCGAGAACAGCTTCCGCCACCGGGGGCAGATGGTCTTTCAGATGCAGTTGACCAAGACGATCGACGCACTGCCGGTCACCCGGGAATACATGGCCGAGTGGGAGCGCCGCCGCGGCGCCGATGCCGTCCAGGCGGCCGAGTAACGCCACGCCGGTTTCGAGTCGTTCCCGGCAGCGCTTTGACCGCCCCGGCCAAGCTAGCGTTACCGCGGCTTTCAAGAGAGCAGTTCGCCCTGCCGCCCCGGTTCGCGTAAACTCCCGGGCAGGAGTCCCCGGCGGCGGCGCGGCGACTTATCCCCGCGTTTCAGCAAACTAACGCAATGCGGTTGCTGCCTGGGCGTGATCGGTCTGATAGCTTGCGCCTACATGGAAACCAGCACCGCCAACCTCGCCCACTTGCCCGCCGGCGAACAGCAACGCGATCCCTTTCGCGATCCGCCGGTCAACTACGAGGCCGAGCAGGCTCTGCTCGGCGCCATCCTCGCCAGCAACACCGCGCTGGAGAAGGTGGCCGACTTCCTGCGCCCCGAACATTTCGCCGAGGCCGTGCACGGGCGCATCTTCGAAGCTTGCTGCCGCCTCATCGACCGGGGTCAGATCGCCGACTGGGTGCAGCTCAAGAACCTCTTCGAGCAGGACGGCGCGCTTCAGGAGGTGCGCGGCGCGGATTACCTGAAAGAGCTTCAGGAAAGCGCCATCTCCATCATCAACGCCGGCGACTACGGGCGCACCATTCACGATCTTTTCCTGCGCCGCCAACTGATCGGCCTCGGCGAGGACGTGGTCAACGACGCCTTCGATCACGACCTGGACAAGCCGGCCTCCGAGCAGATCGAGGGCGCGGAGCAGAGGCTTTACAGCCTGGCCGAAAGCGGCACGATCGA
>JAUVQB010000085.1 GCA_030598385.1 Alphaproteobacteria bacterium
CTCCCCGAAACTTTCGAACAGCGCCGCGTCATCGGAGGACTTCCCGTCCGCCCGTGTCTGAGCGCGCGTGTGAACGGCAGGCGATCCGATGACCGACCTCGGCTGTCTTTGATGACGTGGCTGGCGAAGGGCAGCCTTCGGCCAGAAACGGTCATTGAGCGGCCCCGGCCCGAACGTCCGCTTAGCGCCCGAAAGCGGACACTCAAAGGTCGGTCAGCGAATGACCGCTAATGATCCACTACAGACAAATTGAGGCCGCCTGTATATCCACACCTCGGACAATTCATCCTTCATCGCCCATAGGCGATCTAACTAACCAGCTGTCGCCCCGAGCGTCGCCGGCCCGCAGCGCTGGCTCAAGGCCCACGGCGCCGAGCTGCACCGCTTCGGGTGACCGCCGGCGGCGTTGGTACTTCACTCCCCAAAGTGCTCAAAGGATTCCTTCGCCAAAACCGAAGAGTCTCGCCGCCTTGCATTAGAGAATTTCGGATGGATCTGGCCTAGATAAACTTTGATACGAATTTAAACTGGATTTGTATTTTATTTTACTTATGGGATATTCCGTTTTTTCCTGACTTTAATAAACAAGTAAATCTTTCTTGCGATGATGCTTCATCGTTACAACCACGACTTCAATGGAGCAACTGTCATGATCGCGAAGATGATCGCCTTTATCGGTGACGAGGACGGCGCGACGGCCATCGAATACGGCCTGATCGCGGCCCTGGTCTCGGTGGCCGCCATCGGCGCCCTGTCCGCAATGGGCGCCAGCCTCAGCAGCATGTTCAACATGGTTTCGAGCGAGCTTACCAGCGCCGCTGGTGGCTGAGCGGCTCCAGCCGCACTTTGGAGACGGATAACTCCGTCTAGGTGTGGGGGTGATATCGGGCGTATTTCTTCGCCCCACCCCCATTTTCCTTTCTGAGACCGAATCCCGATAGAGCAGGCCCGAGAAGACCCGCGCGCCAGACAGGCGAAGCGGTTTTGCCGTTCGGCCCGCTACCGGCACTAACCCCTGGCAGAAATTGGCTTGGCGTGTGCCGGCGGGTGATCTAATCGGGCGGCAGCGGCCGGCCCGGCACCCAAACGTAGCCCTCCGGATCCAGTAGATAGCACTCGCGCAGGCCGTGTGGCTTGTCCTCGCTCCCGGCCAAGACGTCATAGCCGCCGGCACGCGCCCGGGCTTCGGCCGCATCGGGGTCGATGTTGTAAAGCCTGAGCTCGCAGCCGGCGCCGCGAAGGTTGGCCGCCCGGGTGCGCGCGAGCATGGGCCGGTCGTCATAGGTGTGCTCGGCATGGATCATCCAGTCCACGCCTTCGTGCCGCAGAATCGCGAGATCGGCGTCGTCGTAGACCGGCTCGACCTCCAAGACATCCCTTAGGAAGCGCAACACCGGAGCCACGTCCCGCACCACCAGGTTGACGTTGAAGCCTGTGAGGCGGCGGCCGTAGTCGTCGGCCGGCATGAAAGGTGTCTTGGTGCTTTTCTTCATGGCATCACCTCCGCGCCCGGGTTGGTCCTTGAGGCCTAATCCTCATTCTTTCGCCTGGTGGGAAAGCTGGTGCTCCTCGGCTCACTCTCCGGCGGGGACCGGCTCGGGGACGCACCGGTGAGCCGGCCTATGAGCCGGTCGAGAAAGCCCTCTATCTGATCGCTCACGGCGACGGCGACGGCGCCTCCGGCAAGCGGCTGGGGCGCATGATTCTCCAGCGCCCGCGTCATGATTCTGGCCCAAAGCTTGGCCGGCAGGCCGCCGCCGGTCACCTTCGTCATGGGCCGGCCGTCGTCGTTCCCGAACCAGGCGCCGGCCACCAGCTCCCGGGTGAAACCGACGAACCAGGCATCGCGAAAATCCTGGCTGGTGCCGGTCTTGCCGGCGGCAGGGCGCCCGATCTTGGCGGCTTTGCCGGTGCCCCATTCCACCGATGCCGTCATCAGGTTGGTCATCTGATCGACGTCGTGGGCGCCGACTAGGACCCCCGAGCCCTCGCCCCGGCGGCGGTAGATGACTCGGCCCGTGACATCGCGGATCTCCAGAATGCCATAGGGCCACACCCCACGCCCGCGATTGGCGAAGGTGGCATAGGCGTTGGTCAGCTCCAGCAAGGTGACCTCAGAAGCCCCGAGCGCCAAGCTGGGCGCGACCTCGAGATCGCTGGTTATGCCCAGGCGTCGCGCCACCTCGGCCACCCGTTCACGGCCGACCTGCTCGGTCAAGCGCACGGACACCGAATTGAGCGAGCGGGCAAACGCCTCGCGCAGCGTGACGTCGCCATAATAGCGCCCGCCGTAGTTTCGTGGCTCCCAGTTGCCCACCGCGACCGGGGAATCGATCAATCGGTCATCGGGCCGCCAACCGGATTCCATCGCCGCCAGATAGACGAAGACCTTGAAGGCGGAACCAGGCTGTCTGAGCGCTTGGACGGAACGGTTGAATTGGCTCTCGCCGTAGTCGCGGCCGCCGACCATCGCTCGCACGGCGCCGTCGGGAGTGAGCGCGACGAAAGCCCCCTGGCCGGCGCCGCGCCGGGCGCCTGCGTCCGCGAGCATCGCCGTCAGTTCGTCCTCGGCGATGTTTTGCAGGCGGGGGTCCAGCGTCGTGACGACCGCGAGGTCCGAGTCGATCCGCCCGACGTAATCGCCGATCTGGCCCATCACCCAATCGGCGAAATAGCGCGCCCGGCGCCCGGCCAAGCGCGGCCGGCCGGGCTTTGACGCCAGCGCTTGCCTAGCCTCATCGGCGGAGATAAAGCCCGCGTCCACCATGACGTTGAGCACGACACGCGTGCGCTGGCCGGCGCGCTGGTAGTCGCTCACCGGATTGTAGCGCGAGGGCGCCTTCAAAAGGCCCGCGAGTTGCGCCGCCTCGTAAAGGGTCACCTCGCTCGCCGCCTTGTCGAAATAGCGCCGGGCCGCCGCGTCGACGCCGTACGTGCCGGAGCCCAGATATACCCGGTTGAGGTAGAGCGAGAGGATCTCGTCCTTGGTGAACCTTCTCTCCAGCCACAGGGCGAGGAGGGCTTCCTGGGCCTTGCGCTTCAAGGTGCGCTCGGGCGTCAGGAACAGGACCTTGGCGAGCTGCTGGGTGATGGTGGAGCCGCCCTGTATGACGCCGCCCGCGCGCAGATTGACCCAGAGCGCACGCGCCAAGCCGCGTAGGTCGATCCCCCAATGGCTGTAGAAGCGCCGGTCTTCGACCGCCAGCACGGCATGGGGCAGTACGGGCGGCAACTGCGCGACCGTGACGCTCCGGCCGTAGACCTCGCCGGTCGACGAAATCGGGCTGCCGTCGGCCGCCAGCAACGAAATGCTCGGTTGCCGCGTCGCCCTGGCGAGACCACCGATGTCGGGCAGGTCGCTCGCATAAAACGCGAGCACCGAGCCCAACAGCACGAAGCCCCAGACGGCGGCGACCAGCGACCAGCGAAACAGCCGGGCCAGGCGCCCGGCGAAGCCGAGCGCGCGCGCGGGCCGCTTGCGGCTCTTGTCGGCCTTACCTCGCGAGCCCTTCGGTATGGCCCGGCCGGTCCTGCCTTTCTGCGACATCCTCTTTCGCCCGCGTTCGCCGTCCGAGGGAGACCTAGACGTCGAGATTGGCGACCTCGAGGGCATGGGTCTGAATGAACTCGCGGCGCGGCTCCACCACGTCGCCCATGAGGGTCGAGAATATATCCGCCGCCTCGTCGGCATGAGAGACCTTCACTTGCAGCAGCGCCCGCGCCTCCGGATCCAGCGTGGTTTCCCACAGTTGTCCGGGGTTCATCTCACCGAGGCCTTTGTACCGCGAAAATGTGATGCCTTTGCGGCCGAGACGAAACACCGCATCGACCAGCGGTATCGGGCCGGTGATGCGGCAGGATTCGTCCTTGCCCGCGAGCTCGCTGTGCAGGGCGAAGGTTTCCTGGAGGTCGCCGGCCATGGCGTCCAAACGACGCGCTTCGGAGGAGCGAATGAGCGGGCCGTCGAGGACATGCCGGTTGGTCACGCCCCGGAAGGTGCGCTGGAACGCCAGCCCCCCGTCCACGGCCAGGCTGCCTTGCCAGCCTCTCTCCGTATCGGGCGCCAGCGCATCGAGGCGCTTGGCGATGAAGTCCGCCGCCTGTTGAGCCTGGCCGCCCGGCGCCAGAATATCGGGGTTGAGGGTCCCGAGTATGGCCGCTTGTTGGACGATTTGGGCGTTGTCCACCTTGCGGATCAAAGGCTCCATCAGGTGCTTCGCCCGCACCGCCATGGCCACCCGGTCGCGCAGGTCCTGGCCGGCAATCTGGGTGCCATCGGCCAGGGTCAAGACGCTGTCCCGGATGCCGTTGGTGATCAGGTGGTCCTCGAGCTCCCGGTCGTCCTTCAGGTAGCGCAGGGATTCGCCGCGTTTGGCGCGGTAGAGCGGCGGCTGGGCGATATAGAGGTGTCCGCGCTCCACCAGCTCGGGCATCTGGCGGAAAAAGAAGGTGAGCAGCAGGGTGCGGATGTGGCTGCCGTCGACGTCCGCGTCGGTCATGATGATGATCTTGTGGTAGCGCAGCTTGGCGATGTCGAACTCTTCGCGCCCGATGCCGGTGCCCAGCGCGGTGATCAGGGTGCCGATTTCCACCGAGCCCAACATCTTGTCGAAGCGCGCCCGCTCGACGTTCAAGATCTTGCCCCGGAGCGGCAGAATGGCCTGGAAGCGCCGGTCGCGTCCTTGCTTGGCCGACCCGCCGGCGGAATCGCCCTCGACGATGAAGAGCTCCGCCAACGCCGGGTCGCGTTCCTGACAATCGGCCAGCTTGCCCGGCAGGGACGCTATGTCGAGAGCGCCCTTGCGCCGGGTCAACTCGCGCGCCTTGCGGGCGGCCTCGCGCGCCACCGCGGCCTCGACCACCTTGGCGACGATCTTCTTGGCCTCCGCCGGATGCTCCTCGAAATACTGCTGCAGCTTGTCGTTGACCACGCCTTCGACCACCGGCCGCACCTCGGAGGAAACCAGCTTGTCCTTGGTTTGGCTGGAGAATTTCGGATCCGGGATCTTGACCGACAGCACGCAAGTGAGCCCCTCGCGGGCATCGTCTCCGGTCAGCTGCATTTTCTCCTTCTTACCCAGGGCAGTGGCCGCCGCATAAGCGTTGATCTGCCGCGTCAAGGCCGCGCGGAATGCGGCGAGATGGGTGCCGCCGTCGCGTTGCGGGATGTTGTTGGTGAAGCAGAGCACGTTCTCGTGGTAGCTGTCGGTCCATTGCAGCGCCAGCTCCACGGTAAGCCCGTCGCGCTCGGATCCGAGGACGACCGGCGGCTCCACCAACGGAGTCTTGGTCCGGTCGAGATATCGCACGAAGGCTTCGAGCCCGCCCTCGTAGCACAGCTCGACCTGATGCGCTTCGGCATGGCGGTCGTCGCGCAGGATCAAACGAACGCCGGAATTTAGGAACGCCAGTTCGCGCAGCCGGTGCTCCAAGGTATTGAAGTCAAACTCCGCCATGGAGAAGGTTTTGCGCGACGGCAGGAAGGTAATCTCGGTGCCGGTTCGCCCTTCGCTGTCCGCGACCGCCTCCAGCGGGTCTTCGGGTTCGCCGTCGGAAAAGCGTATGAAATGCGCCTTGCCCTCGCGAAAGATGCGCAATTCCAGCCATTCGGAGAGCGCGTTGACCACCGAGACGCCGACCCCGTGCAGGCCGCCGGAAACCTTGTAGGAGTTTTGGTCGAATTTTCCCCCGGCGTGCAACTGGGTCATGATGACCTGTGCGGCGGAGACGCCCTCTTCCGAATGAATATCAACCGGAATGCCGCGCCCGTTGTCGTTCACGGTGACCGACCCGTCGCCATTCAGCACCACCTCGATCGAATCGCAATAGCCGGCCAGCGTCTCGTCGATCGAGTTGTCCACGACCTCGTAGACCATGTGGTGCAGGCCCGAGCCGTCTTCGGTATCGCCGATATACATGCCGGGGCGCTTGCGCACCGCCTCCAGGCCGCGCAGCACCTTGATGGATTCGGCGCCGTAGCCTTGGCCCGAGTCTTCGGCCGGTTCCTGGTCGAGATCTGTTTTGCTCGGAGTCTCAGTCATTTCGTTACGGTCGCTATGAACTGTTCAATCGCGTTTCCCGGCCACATCCCGGACACGCCGGCTAGTGGCCGGACGGCTAGCCGCCGAGCGGCGTCAGTCGTCCGCCCGTCACGGCGAAGGCTTGTGCGGCCGCGCCCAAATCGGCGAACAGGCCCTCTTCGGTGCCGGTCAGCCAGGCCTGCACGCCCAGTCCAAGGATTTCCTCGAACAGGGCGCGGCGGCGGTCCGGGTCGAGATGGGCCACCACCTCGTCCAACAGAACCAGCGGCGCCGTTCCCCTCTCGGCGGCCAGCAGCCGTGCGTGCGACAGGACGATGGACAAAAGCAACGCCTTTTGCTCGCCGGTCGAGCCGTCGGCCGCGGGCCGCGCGGTCTCGACGTCCGCGACCTTCAAATCGCTGCGATGCGGCCCCACGGCCGCAC
>JAUVQB010000092.1 GCA_030598385.1 Alphaproteobacteria bacterium
GCGGCTCAAAGGCCGGCTGAGGTCCAGGCCCCGGACTTCAGCTCCGAGTGGGCCGGATAGGGGAACGATGTCAATGGTCTGGGGCCGAGGTCCGGGCATTGGTAAATCCTCGTCACCTCGTGAGAGTTTGAAGGTAAGCGTTCCGATCGTCAAACCTTCGATGGGATCGCGCCCACCCCGATTTCCCTTGCCACAAGGATGCACTACATTGGTCTGGAATCCGCTTCTTGGACGGCGCATCCGGCTGCCGCCATCGAGGCGACTTGCAGCCGCGTCAAGCGCCTCGCAATGACCAGGCTCGTGGACGGCAGTGTGCTTCGCATCAACAATGGCGCCTGATGACCGGCTAAGACCTCTTCTGTCGGTTCATTGACCGGCATCCAAAAGCCCCCAACAGCAAGTGCCCAGACGGGTCACCTAGCGAAATAGTTTGCACTCGTCGGGATAGACGCTGAGGCTCGGCACTCTACCCTGCAGCAAATCGTCCTGCACCTCTTGCCAGTAGTCTACGGTCAATAGGTCCCGGTGCACGTTGCGGAAGTGCCGGACCAGGGCTCTGTCGCGGATCCGCAAGCCCGATTCCACCTCCTCGGGCAGGAAAATCACGCCGTCCTCGAAAAACCAGTCCGGCACGTCCTCCTCACCTTCGATGCGATCCTGATTGGTCCTGATCTTGATATCGGTGAAAGGCTCCAGCGCGTCGTAGTCGAACAGATAGACCTTCAGATGCTTGCTCACGCCGTAGTTCCGGCCGTCGAGGTCCTTGTTGAAGATGTTGGCCGCGGCGTTGTTCTTGATGCAGTGGCCGAGGTTTTCGACGACGATCTCGGCGTCCGCCGGGGCGGCGCTTTCGAGAAAGTTCGGCAGAGGGATCATTTTCGGCTGTGCGATGAGGTGCTTGAAGACGAGGGCCCCCTCGAGACTGGTCACGCACGCCCCCGCATTCTGCAGCAGTTCCTCGCGCAGGGCCTCGTCGAACCATTCGTTCTTGAGCCGTACGTTGTAGTAAATGATGTTGTCGAGCATGCTGCCGGTGCGGTTGATTTCGTGCACCCGGCGGTACTTGTCGAGAACGGTTTCGACGCCTTCGAACGTGCCCCATTTGTACTGATCGGTCGGAGTATCGCGGATCACCTTCAGCACGTAGCGGGAGGAGGGCGCCGAGAAGGCGATGGCCACGGTGCCGCGAAAGCCGACGGCGGTCTCGAACCTTTCGTGGGTCCTGGCCAACTCGGTCCTCAGTTCGTTCATCACCGCAACCTTGCCGACGTGATTGAATCCGACCGTCGAGTAATGCAGGCCGAGCGGCCGGTTGGGCATGATGCTGTGAAGAAAGGCGGCCAGCTCGTGATAATAGGGGTTGGTGACGTGAAAGTTGGCCAGGGTCGAAGAGAAGATATTGTGCGAGTCGGTTTCGTTGATCAGGGCCGCGTCCACGTAAATCCCGTTCTCATCGTTGAGCAGCGCGATCACCAAGGGCGCCCGTTCGCCCTGCTCCAGAATAATACGTCCGACCAAGTAGGCGCCGCGGTTGCGATAGAAACCGGCATCGATCATCTGAATGGCCTGGATTGAACGCCGTCCTTCGCCGTCGGCGCCCAACCAGGCGTTGACCCGCTCGGCGACCAGATAGGCGTCTTCGCCTTTGTCCTGATAGTCTTTCGCAAAGCCCGGAATCGAGAGAATATCGGCCACGGTGTCCGGCGAGAGCGCGGCGCCTCCGGGAAATTCGCGATAGATTTTGACGCTTGCGTCCGGCCTCAGCCGATCGCCCTCACCGAAGGCGTATTCGACGGCCTGCCATTCCCCCTGGTAGATCATTCGCTGTATGGAACTGATGAAGGCGTAAGCGAGATCCGCTTCGTAGCGACCCTCGATCAGGGGCAGGTAGGCCTGTTCGATGCCGCGCCAGTTGCTCTCGATTTGGGCCAGGTGCGGATAGCGCTCGGCGATGCGCGGCGCGAGCGCATGAATGCTTTCGCTGTAGATCGAAAGCCGGCGGCGGCTGAGCATCAGGGATTGGCCGGGGTCGCGGTTTTCGAAAGCCTGCTTCGCCCGGTCGGGAATCCCCCGCGACTCGTTGTAATAGTCGTCGAACTCCCGAAGCACCCAATGGGCCAGCGACACAGCCGTCTCGTCCACCGGCTCCGCGGGTTGCGGCAGCGTATCCCTGCGGGCTGTATCCCTGCGGGCGCCCTTGCGGGCGCTTTCGTTACGCCGCCGTCCCGTTCCGAACGCACCACTTTCCGTCATAGGACTGCCAATTCCCCAGAGGCTCGGCGATTTCGGCGACTCTTACGGTGACCATTATCACCCATGGAGGACCGATTTGAGAAGATGATCCGATCGCCCGCCGATATCATAAGCCCTTGAGTGACTGGACGGCCGTCGAAGTGAGACATCTGCCCGCGGGTCGCCCAGGGGGCCGACGAGGGCGAAAAGGCTCGCACTATGCGATGAACCGGATGACCGCCTCCGCGAATTCCTGCGGTGCGTCCTGTTGCAGCCAATGCGAGGCCTTCTCCAGGCGCGTTAGCGTCCCACCAGCAGGTAGAGGGCGATCAAGGCGATGGCGCCGCCCAGCGCCCACCACCCGAAGTGTCCGGTCCGACGCGGCGGTGCAGGCTCTACCGTCGTCTCCGGCGTGCCGGCGGCCGTTGCGGCTTCGCCACCGCCATTCGCCAGTTCCTCGCCGAAGCGGGTAAAGAAATCATCGGCCATCTTCTTGGCCGTGCCGTCGATCAGGCGCGCGCCGACCTGGGCCAGCTTGCCGCCAACGTCGGCCTTGACCGTATAGCGCAGGATCGTCGCCTCGCCGTCGGGTTCGAGCTCGACCCGGGCGCTGCCCTTGGCGAAGCCGGCCGCACCGCCCTTGCCCTCGCCGGCGATCGTGTAGCCCGCGGGCGGTTCGAGGTCGGAGAACGTCACCCGCCCGTTGAACTTGGCGCGCACCGGGCCGACCCGGGCGACCACCGTGGCGGCCATTTCCGTATCCGACAGCCTTTCGATCGATTCACAGCCGGGGATCGCGCGCTGCAGCACCTCGACGTCGTTGAGCGCGGCATAGACCGCCTCGCGCGGCGCGGCGATCCGCGATTCGCCATTCATGTTCATGCCTGCATCACCTCTTCAGAGTCTTCCGTCGTCCGCTTCGCGGCTGGATCACACGATCTGCGTTGCCACAGTGCTGCCGTCGCGCTCGCGCGATTCCTCGACCTGGCCGCGGGCCTCGCGCACATGCTTGCGCCGCTCCTGCACGATCTCGGCCAGAATGGAGAGCGCGATTTCCTCGGGCGTGACGGCGCCGATATCCAGACCGGCCGGCGAGCGCAGGCGCCCCGCCGCTTCGGCCGGCAATCCGGCGTCGACCAGTTCGGCCTTCAGTTTCTCGGCCTTGCGGCGGCTGCCGACGAAGGCGATGAAGCGCGCCGGCGAGAGGAGCGCGGCCCTGAGCGCCTCCCGGTCGCGCTTGCCCTGGGTGGCGACCACGAGATAGCTGTCCTCCATGCGCGGTTCCCCAGACAGGTCGAAGCCTTCGACCCGGCGGTCGGCGGCCGGCAGGCTCTCCTGGTCCTCGGGCAAGGCTGCCGTGGTGACGGCGAAGGCCATGTGCCGGCCCAGGTCCGTGAGTGCGTGGGCGACCGGCGAAGCGCCGCAAACGACAAGCGTCCGTCGCGGCAGCATCGGCTCGACGAAGACCTCGACCGTGCCGCCGCTGGGGCAGACGCTGCGATGATACTCGACCCCTTCCGCGCTGGGGCCCGGCGCAATCCCCTCGGCCTCCATGGCGTCGCTCGGCCGCACGGAGACCAAGCGGGCGCGGCCGTCCGCGAGCGCCTGCTGGGCCGCCCGGCGCACCGCACCCTGGGTGCAGCCGCCGCCGATCCAACCGACCATGGCGCCGTCGGCGGTCACGACCGCCTTGGCCCCGGCCTTGGCGGAGGTTGCGTTCTGGGTGCGCACGATGGTGGCGATGGCGAAGGACTGCTGCTTGCCCTTCAGCTCGGCCATCACATCGATCAAGTCGTCGCTCGCCACCACTCTCTCCACTCCCGTCAGAGCCGCGCCAGATAGGGCTCGAGCGCGGCCAGGCTGGCAAGGTTGTGGGCCGGCGCGAAGAGGTCGACATGGGGCAGGGCGGCGCGCATGCCGCCGGCCTCCGGCGTGTAGTCGCGCCAGCCGATCATGGGGTTGAGCCAGACGATCCGCCGCGCCCGCCGTTTGAGCCGGGCCATCTCCCGCCCCAGCTTCTCCGGCGCGCCCGTGTCGTAGCCGTCGCTCACGATCATCACCACGCTGCGGCCGTTGAGCACGCTCTTGGCGTGGAAGCGATTGAAGGTCTCCAGGCTGTCGCCGATGCGCGTGCCGCCGCCCAGACCTTGGGCGACGATCGCCATGCGCTCCACGGCGCGGTTGGGATCGCGTTCGCGCAGCGCCTTGCTGATATGCACCAGCCGGGTATGGAACAGGAAGGCCTCGGCCTCGCGGAAGTGGTCCAGCACGCCGTGCAGGAAGCGCAGGAAGAAGGTGCTGTACTGGCTCATGGAGCCGGACGCATCGAGGATGATGACCAGGCGCAGCGGCTTGCGGCGGCGCCGCCGGTAGCGGAGCTTCACGGGCGTGCCGCCGGTCGGGATGCTGGCGTGGATCGTGGCGCGCAGATCGAGCCGGCGGCCGCGCCGGCGAATGCGCTGGCGCCGGCTCAAGCGATAGCGCATGCGCGCGGCCAGGCGTTCGGCCAGTTCATGAGCGCGGGCCAGTTCCTCCGCCTGGGTCAGGTGGCGCAGGTCGGTCTGGGCCAGGTTCTCCGCCGTCGAGGCCCCGGCACGCCGGCCGGACGTCCCGGCCGCGGCCTCGGTCGTGTCGATGGACCGCTCGACCCGGTCGGGCGGAGCGGTGCGGCCGGTTTGCCCCTCCGCGCCGGGCAAGCGGCGCGGCGCACCCGCCCCGGGGCGGGGGCTCGTACGCGCCACCTGCTTGACCCCGCGGCGGCGCCAATAGGCGTCGAAGATCTCGTCGAAGCGCCGCCAGTCGGTCTGCGAGGAGCAAAGCAGGCTGCGCAGGCCCTGGCGCAGGTCGTTGGGCCTGGACAGGTCGACGGCCAGCGCTATGCGCAGGGAATCGCCGGCCTCGGCCAAGCCGACGGGGAAGCCGTTGGCGCGCAGGTTACTCAGAAAGCCGAGCAAACGGCGGCGCAGGCGGACGTCGACGTCCTGTGGATTGGGGGAAGAAGCGTTCCGAGTCATGGCGCCCCTCAGCCTCACGCGACCTTGCCGGCCAGGCGTTGGACCACCTCGATCGAAATCGCCGCCCGGTCCTCCGCGGTCTTTAGCAGACAGATGAGCGTGTCGTGCACGGCCTCGGGATCCTCGCGAAGCTCGCCCATACCGAGACCCATGAGGGCGCTCGCCCAGTCGATGGTTTCGCCGATGCCCGGCCTTTTGCGGATGTCCTCCTTGCGCACCGCCTGGACGAAGCGGACGACCTGCGCCGCCAGGCCTCTATCTAGGCCGGGCAGGCGCGCTTCCAGGATTCGTAATTCCTTGGCCTCGTCCGGATAGTCCACATAGTGGTAGAGGCAACGCCGGCGCAGGGCATCGGACAGCTCGCGCGTGCCATTCGAGGTCAGGACCACGTAGGGCACCGACTTGGCGACGATGGTGCCGAGCTCCGGAATCGATATCTGGAAGTCTGACAAGAGCTCGAGCAGAAAGGCCTCGAACTCCTCGTCGGCCCGGTCGATCTCGTCGACCAGCAACACGGGCGGCTGGTCTTGGGTAATGGCCTGGAGCAACGGCCGCTCGAGCAGGAACTCCCGCGCGAAGATGTGGCGCTCCTTCTCCTCGGCGCTGACTTCCTCGCCTTCCCAGATCTTGATCGCCAGGATTTGCCGCTGGTAGTTCCACTCATAGAGCGCCGCGCTGGCATCCAGGCCCTCATAGCACTGTAGGCGGATCAGCCGGCAGTCGAGCACCTTCGCCAGGCTCTTGGCCACTTCGGTCTTGCCGACCCCGGCGTCGCCTTCCAGCAGCAGGGGGCGCTTCAGGTGCCGCATCATGGCGATCGCCGTGGCGAGCTGCGGATCGGCGACATAGCCGACCTCGGTGAAACGCCGGATGATCTCTTCGCGCCTGTGCATCATGGCCTCTTCGCGCCTAGGCTAGCACAGAGCGCCGAAGGGCGCGGTACGACGCCGCCTCACTCGCCCGTGCCGCCTCACTCGCCCGTGCCGGCCCACTTGTCCTTGCCGCCTCACTCGCTCAGGCCAAGTTCCCGGCAGGTCTGCCAGACGCGCC
>JAUVQB010000023.1 GCA_030598385.1 Alphaproteobacteria bacterium
GCGCATGGCGATTCCGAGGTCATGCGGCGCTTCGAGGCGTGCGCCTCGGGGATCGAAAGCGTCCAATCCCGCTGCTTCCTGATCTATCAGATCCTCAGGGCCGCTTACGATCTGGTGGCGGAGCAGTGGTATCCCCTGGGCAATCCCTCCAAGGGCGAGCGGCTGGCTCTGGTCGCGGTGGGCTGTTATGGGCGCGGCGAGCTCGCCCCCTTCTCCGACCTCGATTTGCTGTTCCTCCTGCCCTACAAGATGACGCCGCGCAGCGAGCAGGTGATCGAATCGATCCTCTACCTGCTGTGGGATCTGGGCTTCAAGGTCGGTCATGCGGTGCGTTCGGTCGACGACTGCCTGCGCCAGGCCAAGGCCGACATGACGATCCGCACCAACCTCTTGGAAAAGCGCTTTCTCTCGGGCGACCGGGAGCTGTTCCAGGAACTCTGGCAGCGCTATCAGAAGGCGCTGCAGGGCGGCACCGGGATCGACTTCATCGACGCCAAGCTGGCCGAGCGCGATCGGCGCCACGCGCGCCTGGGCGGCTCGCGCTATGTGCTCGAACCCAACATCAAGGAAGGCAAGGGGGGCTTGCGCGACCTGCACACGCTGTTCTGGATCGCGAAATACCTCTATCGGGTCAACGATATCGCGGAGCTGGTCCCGCGCGGCGTTTTCACCCGCGGCGAGGTGCGGCGCTTCGCAAAGGCCGAAAACTACCTCTGGACGCTGCGCTGCTATTTGCACTACCTGGCCGGCCGCGCAGAAGAGCGCCTGACCTTCGACCTTCAGAAGGAGATCGCGCCGCGCATGGGATACAAGGCCCACGCCGGAACCCAGGACGTCGAGCGCCTGATGAAGCGCTACTTCCTCGTCGCCAAGGACGTGGGCGCCTTGACCGGCATTTTCTGCGCCGCGCTCGAAGCCGAGCAGAAACGGCCGTCGAAGCTCAGCCTTGCGAACCTGACCCGGCGCCGGCGGATCGACGGCTTTCCGCTCGAGGGCAACCGCCTGACGGTACGCAGCGCCAAAGCCTTCGAGGAAAAACCCATCGAGATGCTGCGCATTTTCAAGGTGGCCCAGGCCCACGAGCTGGACATCCACCCCCGGGCGCTGCACTGGATCACGCGCAATTTGCGCCGGATCGACCGGGCCGCCCGCGAGGACCCGGAGGCCAACGCCATCTTCATGGAAATCCTGACCTCCGAGAAGAGCCCGGAGACGGCGCTCCGGCGCATGAACGAGGCCGGGGTGTTCGGCCGCTTCATGCCCGATTTCGGCCGCGTGGTCGCGCAGATGCAGTACAACATGTACCACCACTACACGGTGGATGAGCACACCATCTTCGCGATCGGCATTCTGCACGCGATCGAGCAGGGCGGGCTGGCCGAGGAGGCGCCGATCGCCACCGAGGTGGTGCACAAGGTGCTGAGCCGGCGCGTGCTCTATCTCGCGATCCTGTTCCACGACATCGCCAAGGGCCGGCCCGGCGATCATTCCCTGACCGGCGCCGAGATCGCCCATAAGCTCTGCCCGCGCCTCGGCCTCAGCGCGGAAGAGACGGAAACCGTGGCCTGGCTCGTGCTGCACCACCTGGCCATGAGCAACACCGCCTTCCGCCGGGACATCGACGATCCTCAAACGATTCACGGCTTCACCGAATTGGTGCAGTCCATGGAGCGGCTGCGCCTGCTCCTGGTCCTGACGGTGGCCGACATCCGCGCCGTCGGGCCCAAGACCTGGACCTCTTGGAAGGCCGCGCTGCTGCGCGAGCTCTACTGGCGCAGCGAGGAGGTGTTGAGCGGCGGCCTCGCCACCGAAGCCTGGGAACAGCGGGCCGAGCGCGCCAAAGCCCGGCTTGGCGACGCGCTCGGCGACTGGCCCAAAGCCGAGTTGGAGGACCACCTGGCGCGCGGCGATCCGGCCTATTGGCTGACCTTCGATCACGAAGCCCATCTGCGCCACGCGGCGCTCCTGCACCAGGCCAAACGCGAGGGCCGCGACCTGATCGTCGACACGCGCATCGACAACTACCGCGAGGTGAGCGAGGTCACCGTCTACACGCCGGATCAGCCCGGCTTGTTCTCCAAGATCGCAGGCGCGCTTGCGGTCTCGGGCGCCACCATCGACGCGGCCAAGATCTGCACGCTGACCAACGGCATGGCGCTCGACGTTTTTTATGTCCGCGATATCACCGGCGGCCCCCTGGCGCGGCCGGACAAATTGGCGCGCCTCTCGGCGCACATTGAGCAGGCCATCGCCGGGCGGCTGAAGACCGATGAGGAGCTGGCGCGGCGCGTGTCGCCGATTCCCAGCCGTTACTCGGTCTTCCAGGTGCAGCCGCGGGTCCTGGTCGACAACAAGGCCAGCGTCGGCCACACGGTAATCGAGGTGAACGGCCGCGACCGGCCGGCTCTGCTCTATCGCCTGACGCAGGCCCTGACCGAGCTCGATATCACCATCCGTACCGCCAAGATTTCGACATATGGCGAACGCGTGGTCGACGTTTTCTATCTCCAGGATGCCACGGGTCGAAAGATCGAGGAGCCGAACGAACTCGAACCCATTCGCGCTCGCCTCCTGGAGGTCTTGGCCACGGCGCCCGGTCCGGCAAAGCCGCGACGCGCCGCCGCGGCCCATCGCGAGCCGGTTTCGCCGGCGCCATCGCGCGCGCAACCGAAGGCGCCTTCACAGGCCGACACCCCAGCCGAATAGATCCCGCCCCTTTCGAGGACACCCTCCCGGCCCAACGATCGTCTAGCCCAGGATCACTACTAGCAGATGGCCTTGATTCGCTCCTTCGCCACCGTCGGCGGCTATACGGCCCTGAGCCGCGTCTTGGGTTTCGTCCGGGAGATCCTGATCGCCTATTTCGTCGGCACCGGGATGGTGGCGGACGCTTTCTTCGTGGCCTTCCGCCTGCCCAATATGTTCCGCCGGATCTTTGCCGAAGGCGCCTTCAACGCGGCCTTCGTGCCGCTGTTCGCCGGCCGCCTGGAAGACGGCGGCGCGACCGCCGCGAAAGCCTTCGCCGAACAGGCCCTGGCGGTTCTGCTGACCGGCCTGTTGGCCCTAACGGCGGCCGCGATGGCCGCCATGCCCTGGGTCATCTACGTCCTGGCGCCCGGCTTCGCCGACGATCCGGAGAAATTCGCGCTCACGGTCGAGCTCGGCCAGATCACCTTTCCCTACCTCCTGTTCGTGGCCCTCGCGGCGCTCTTGGGCGGCGTGCTGAACTCACTCTACCGGTTCGCCGCCGCCGCCGCCGCGCCGGTCCTGCTCAACATCTTCTTCATCGCCGCCCTGGCCATCGTCGTTCCGCTCGCCGGCGCGCCCGGGCATGTGATGGCCTGGGCTGTCGCGGCTGCCGGCATCGCGCAATTCCTCATGCTCCACGTGGCCGCGGCGCGCGCGGGCATGAGCTTGCGGCTGCCGCGTCCGCGGCTCACGCCGGGGATGCGCCGGCTGCTGCGCCTCATGGTTCCGGGGATCCTCTCCGCCGGCGCCATGCAGGTGAACCTCATGGTGGCGACCATCATCGCCTCGTTTCAGGCGGGCGCCGTCTCCTTCCTCTATTTCGCCGATCGGATCTACCAGTTGCCTCTCGGGTTGATCGGAATCGGCCTGGGCGTCGTCCTGCTCCCGGACCTGACCCGCAAGATCCGCGGCGGCGACGGCGAGGCGGCGACAGCGAGCCTGAACCGCGGGCTCGAACTCGCCATGCTGCTGACGCTTCCCGCCGCCCTCGCCCTGGTCGTGATCCCGCTGCCGATCGTCGTCGTGCTGTTCGAGCGCGGCGCCTTCGACCGCACGGCGGCCTACGCCACGGCGGCAGCCCTGGCCGCTTTCGGCCTCGGCCTGCCCTCATTCGTTCTGGTCAAGGTGCTGCAGCCCGGCTTTTTCGCGCGAGAGGACACCAAGACCCCGTTCAAGATTACGGTCCTTTCGGTCGTCGCCAACATCGCCTTGGGGCTCGCCCTGTTCTGGCCCCTGAAGCACGTCGGCCTGGCGCTCGCCACTTCGTTGGCCATGTGGCTCAACACCGGATTGTTGGCGCTGGCGCTGAGACGGCGCGGCTTCTTCGCGCTCGACCGACGCTCCAAGGCCCGGCTGCCGCGCATCGCGCTGGCCAGCTTGGTCATGGCCGTGGCGCTCTGGCTGGCGCAGGAGGCCCTCAACGACTGGTTCTATGCCGATCCGCTGACCAGAATCACCGGCCTTCTCTTGCTCGTCGGTGGTGGAATACTCCTCTATGGCGCGGGCGCGCTGCTATTCGGCGCGGTGCGGATCGACGAGATCAGGGCGAGCTTCAAGCGCGCCTGACGACGGGCGCGCGCCCTTGACCGGGGCGGGAGGAGCGGCGATAACCCCGCGCGGCCGCCCGGCGAGATGGACGTTTGCCGCGTCCAGCCGCCAGGCCAGTAGCCAGTGAAACGGAGAGCCGCCGATGGGGCGCATCTTTTCGGGCGTTCAGCCCACCGGCAATCTGCACCTGGGGAACTATCTGGGCGCGATACAGAATTTCGTCACGCTCCAGCAGGACCACGACTGCATCTATTGCGTCGTCGATCTCCACGCCGTCACCGTGTGGCAGGACCCGGCCGAACTCACCCACAACACCCGCGAGGTCACGGCCGCCTATCTCGCCGCCGGGGTCGATCCCGGTCAGTGCGTCATCTTCAACCAGAGCCAGGTTTCGGCCCACGCCGAGCTCGCCTGGGTGCTCAACTGCGTCGCCCGCCTCGGCTGGCTCAACCGCATGACTCAGTTCAAGGAGAAGGCGGGAAAGCACAAGGAAAACGCCAGCGTCGGCCTCTACGCCTATCCCAACCTGATGGCCGCCGACATCCTGGCCTACAAGGCGACCCACGTGCCGGTGGGCGAGGACCAGAAGCAGCATCTGGAACTGACTCGCGACATCGCCCAGAAATTCAACAACGATTACGGCACCGACTGCTTCCCGATCCCCGAGCCGCTGATCTTCGGCGCGGCGACGCGGGTCATGAGCCTGCGCGACGGCCGCAACAAGATGAGCAAATCCGATCCTTCGGACATGAGCCGCATCAACATGACCGATGAGGCCGACGCCATCGCGAAGAAAATCCGCAAGGCCCGCACCGACCCGGACCCCCTGCCGGGCCCCGAGGCCCTGGACGCCGAAGGCCGAATCCCGGCGGAGGCCGAGCAGGCGCGGCCCGAAGCCTATAACCTGTTGGGTATCTATGCGGCGCTTGTCGACCGTCCCTTGCCGGAGGTTCTCGGCGAGTTCGAAGGCGCCCAGTTCTCGCAGTTCAAAGAAGTGCTGACCGACCTCGCCGTCACGGTCCTCGGCCCGGTCGGCTCGGACATGAAACGCCTCACCGGCGATGCCGCCTATGTGGATGGCGTGCTCAAGGCGGGGGCCGAACGGGCGCGCGAGATCACTCAGCCGATTCTCCACGAGGTCCACGACATCGTCGGATTCCTGCGCGCCTAATTGACGCGCCGGCCGGACCGGCGTCCCCAGCCGATCGAATCGGAAATTATTTGGCTATAAACCGAGCCATGTCATTGCGCTGATTGATGCTGGCGCTAAGCTGCGGCTTCCGAGTCCCCCTCGCGCGCCGGTTTGCCCTCCTGATTTGTCGCCGCCGAGGCTGGCTCGGCCCTGTTGACCCACACCCGGCTGTCGGGTTCCGAGCGCAAGATGCAGATTTACCTCCCGATCGCCGAGATCTCGCTCAACGCCTTCCTCTTGCTTGGCCTCGGCGGGCTGATCGGATTTCTGTCCGGCCTGTTCGGCGTGGGCGGCGGTTTCCTCATGACGCCCGCCCTGATCTTCATCGGCGTGCCGCCGCCGGTCGCCGTCGGCACCGAGGCGAACCAGATCGTCGCCTCCTCGGTGTCCGGCGTCCTCGCCCACTGGCAGCGGAGCAACGTCGATTTCAAGATGGGCTTCGTCTTGCTGATCGGCGGTTTGTTCGGCTCGACCTTCGGCGTTTGGCTGTTCGCCGTCTTGCGATCCGTGGGGCAGATCGACCTGGTCATCAAGCTGTCCTACGTGACCTTCCTGGGCATTATCGGCGCGCTCATGTTCGTCGAGAGCCTGCGCGCCATGCGGCGCCGGCGGACCGCGGGCCCCAGCCGCGCCAAGCTGCACAAGCATACCTGGGTGCACGGCCTGCCGTTCAAGATGCGCTTCCGCCGTTCCAAGCTCTACATCTCCGCGCTGTTGCCGATCGGCGTCGGATTCCTGGTCGGCATCCTGGCCGCGATCATGGGCGTGGGCGGCGGCTTCATCATGGTGCCGGCGATGATCTACCTGCTGGGGATGCCGACATCTGTGGTGGTCGGCACTTCGCTCTTTCAGATCATCTTCGTCACGGCCAACGTCACCTTTCTTCAGGCCTACGCCAACCAGACCGTCGATGTGGTGCTCGCCTTGCTGCTGCTGGCCGGCGCGGTGATCGGGGCGCAACTGGGCGCCAAGGCCAGCGTGCTGCTGCGCGGCGAGCAGCTGCGCATCCTGCTCGCCATCATGGTTTTGGCGGTCTGCGCGAAGCTGGGGTATGACCTGACGATTACGCCGGCCGACATCTACTCGCTGGGGCTCAGCGAATGAGACGGCCGGGCCGGCACGCCAAAACCGTCGCCACCGGCTTCTGGGGCTTTGCCGCCCTCGTCGGTTTCGGCTTGGCGGTCGCGGGCCCGCTCCGGGCGGCACCGCTGGTCGCCGACCTGTCAAAGCACTTGGTGGCAATCACCACCGGATTTGCTGGAACCGATGTTCTGCTGTTCGGGGCCATCGACGAGCCAGGCGACGTGGTAGTGATCATCTGGGGGCCGCCGGAAGAAGTGGTGATGCACCGCAAGAGCCGGATCGCCGGAATCTGGATCAACACGGCGCAGATGACCTTCGATCGCGTGCCCAGCTTCTATTCGGTCGCCAGCTCCCGTGCGCTGGACGAGGTCGCCAGCGATCTCGTCCTGTCTCGGCTCGAGATGGGTGTCGAGCGGCTCAAGCTGCCGCTGCCGCACGCCAAGGCGTCGCCCAACGTCGCCCGCAACTGGCGCGACGCCCTGATCCGCAACAAGCAGGTCCTGGGGCATTACGCACAAGAAATCGGCCAGGTCATCTTCCTGGGAGAAAGCCTATTTCGCACGCTCGTGGAATTCCCCGCGAACGTGCCGACCGGAACCTATCAAATCGAGGTCTACCTGCTGAGGGACGGACGGGTTGTCAGCGCCCAGACCACGCCGCTCATCGTCGGCAAGATCGGGCTCGAGGCGGAAGTCTATGATTTTGCGCACAATTATGCCGCCGCTTACGGCTTGATTGCGATTCTTGTCGCTCTGGTGGCAGGATGGTTGGCTCATGTAGCGTTCCGACGGCACTGAGGTTTCGATGGGCGAAACTGGAACCACGGCCGAAAGAGACGACGACCGCGTATTCTTGGTCGTGGTCGACGATACGGAAGAGATGAGGGTGGCGCTGCGTTTCGCCTGCCGGCGCGCCGCCCATACCCAGGGCCGTGTTGCGCTTCTCTACGTCGTGGAAAGCTCGGAGTTCCAGCACTGGATGTCGGTGGGCGATCTGATGCGCGAGGAGGCGCGCAGCGAAGGCGAGCAGGTATTGCAACGCTGCGCGGCTCAGGTCTCGGAGCAGACCGGCTCGCTCCCGGTCCTCTATCTGCGCGAGGGCTCCCGGCGCAGCCAGTTGATGGAGTTGATCGACGAGGAGCCCAGTATTTCGATCCTGGTGCTTGCCGCCGACACAGGGCCCCGCGGGCCGGGCCCCTTGGTCTCGGCCCTGACCGGAAAGTTCGTCGGCAAGCTGCGGGTGCCGGTTACCATCGTTCCGGGCCACTTGAGCGACGAGGAAGTCGACAAGATCGCCTGATTGCCTGGCGGACGCATGACGGGCAGGTGATATAGATGCCTGCAACGCCAGCCTTGACGTGGTAGGATCGCCGAACCACATGATTCAGGTGCAATTGCGAATGGCGGGAGCCAGGCGACATGTTCATTCAGACCGAACAGACTCCCAACCCGGCAACTCTCAAGTTCCTTCCCGGACGCGAGGTTCTGGGCGCGGCAACGGCGGACTTCCGTGACCCGGAGGGCGCATCGGCGTCGCCCTTGGCGGAACGGCTGTTCCGGATCGAGGGCGTGACGGGCGTATTCCTCGGATCGGACTTCGTGACCGTGACCAAGGCGCAGGATCGGGAATGGTACCTTCTGAAACCTGCCATCCTAGGTGTCATCATGGAGCATTTCACGGCGGGGCGGCCGGTGATGCTTGCCGGCGACGAAGACGCGGCGCCGGAGGAGCGCGTGTCCGAGGAGGATTCCGAGGTGGTGGCGCAGATAAAAGAGCTGCTCAACACCCGCGTCCGGCCCGCCGTCGCGCAGGATGGCGGCGACATCGTGTTTCGCGGCTACGACCAGGGCGTCGTTTATCTCGTCATGCAAGGCGCCTGCGCTGGCTGCCCCAGCTCGACCGCCACCCTGAAGATGGGTATCGAGAACATGCTGCGGCACTACATTCCGGAAGTCATGGAGGTTCGCGCCGTTCTATAGGGCGGCAGCGCGGTGCCGGGCCCCCGGAAGGTAGCGATTACCCCCATCGGGTTGCGAGGCCCGGTCGGCGACGGGGACGTTCGAGCGCCGGAATAGGCCTTTCATGGCTGCGAGCCGAACAGCAATCTCCTCAATTCTTGCCATGGACACCGCCGGCGGGGCCTGTTCCGCGGCGCTTTGGCGCAAGGAACGGGTGATCGCGAGCCGTTTCGAGCGCCTGCGGCGCGGCCATGCCGAGCGGCTGGTTCCCATGATCGAGGCGGTCATGGCCGAAGGCGCCACGGCCTACGCCGATCTCGACTGCCTTGCGGTCACTGTTGGCCCGGGCGGGTTCACAGGGGTGCGGATCGGCCTTGCGACTGCGCGCGGCCTTGCGCTTGCCTGTCGGCGCCCGCTCGTCGGCGTGAGCAATTTCCAGGTCCTGGCGGCCGGCGCCAAGGCCGACGCCCCGTCGGACGGGAGTTTGGCCGTGGTGATCGACGCCAAGCGACACGACCTTTACGTTCAGGCCTTCGCGTCGGACCTGCGGCCACGAACCGATCCCGCCTCCATTTTGCCGCAGGATCTGGCGGACTTCCTGCCGCCAGGGCCGCTGGTTCTGGTCGGCGACGGCGCCGATCAGGCCATGCCCCCTTTGGCCACCGCCCGCCGCCGCGTCACGCTTTCGAAAGCGCCTGGGGCGGTCGATGCGGCTGGGCTCGCCGAGCTTGTGGCGGAGGAGGGTTTCGGCGCCGGCGAAGGGATGCCGGTCGAACCGCTTTATTTGCGGCCACCCGACGCCACGCCGGCCAAAGACGCTGCGGTTCGCCGCTCATGATACCGCCGCTCATGATACCGCCGCTTGGCGATGCCCCTGGCTGCGAACTGCAACGGCTCGCTGCCGCCGACATAGAAAAGTGGCCGGCCAATGCCGGAATTTGTTCGAAGATGGGACCTGGTGCGCCGCCGCCGTGGAACGATCGCTCGATGCGCCAGGATGCGGCGCCCTGCTGGCCCGCACGGCGGGACACGCCGCGGGGCTGGTTCTTGCGCGGGTGGCGGCGGACGAATGCGGGATCTTGTGGCTCGTCGTGCTAACACCCTGGCGCCGCAGGGGAATTTGGCGGAACTTGTTGCAAGCCGCCCTGCGGGCGGCGGCGAGCCTCGGTGCGGAAACCGCTTATCTCGAGGCTGCGGAGACCAATCGGGCAGCTATCGACCTTTATGGAGCCGAGGGATTCCAGCCCTGTGGGCGGCGGCGCACTTATTATGGGAGCGGCCGCGAGGCCTGCGATGCCCTATTGTACAAGAAAGCGCTGGTGTCCGGCGAGTCATGCCCGTCGCAATCGCCTGTGAAACGCGTGAAAACAACCGGGGCACGCGCAAGATGAAGACTATACCTTTTGGCCGAACTCTTGGGTTGCTCTCTGGACTAATTGGCTATTCGATTCATATGAACAATTTAATAGTTGCGACCTGAATGGATAGAAACTAAGACAATATATTTTTTACTTTATTGTCTTCGGCTATGGTGATAAAAACAACAACAGATGGCTGTTCTCTGTAGGTTTCGGGAGTGGGGAGTGTAAAAGGGCAATGTCTGATACTATCAAGACAGGCGAGTTACTGTCGCTCGCAACAAACATCGTGTCCGCACATGTATCGAACAATTCGGTCGCCGTGTCGGATCTTCC
>JAUVQB010000397.1 GCA_030598385.1 Alphaproteobacteria bacterium
AGGACCGGCATGCCGATGTTGATCTGCGGCGTCCAGGCCGGCGCCGCGCTATCGCCGCCGCCGCGCGCCTCGGCGACCGCCTCTTCCAGGAGATGCTGATAGAGCTCCACGCCGACCTCCCGGATTTGGCCGGACTGCTCTTCGCCCAGGAGGTTTCCGGCGCCGCGGATGTCGAGATCGTGGCTGGCCAACTGGAAGCCGGCGCCTAGGGTGTCCAGGGTCTGCATGACCTGCAGGCGCCGTTCGGCGGCCGCGGTCAAGAGCCGACCCGGCGGCAGGGTGAGATAGGCGTAGCCGCGCAGCTTGGCCCGGCCGATGCGCCCGCGTAGCTGGTAGAGTTGGGATAGGCCGAACATGTCGGCGCGATGGATCACCAGGGTATTGGCGCTCGGGATATCAAGTCCGGACTCGATGATATTCGTGCTCAGCAGCAGGTCGAACCTGTGGTCGACAAAGTCGGCCATGACCGCTTCCAAGTCTCTCGCGGCCAGGCGGCCGTGGGCGATGGCGAGCTTGACCTCGGGCACCAGCTTCCTCAGGCGCTCCTCGACCCGCGGCAGATCCTCGATCCGCGGGCAGACATAGAACACCTGCCCGCCGCGGTGATATTCGCGCAGGATCGCCTCGCGCACGATGACCGGGTCGTAGGGCAGCACGAAGGTTCGCACCGCCAGGCGGTCGACCGGCGGGCTGGCGATCAGGCTCATGTCGCGCACGCCGGACAGCGCCAGCTGCAGGGTCCGGGGGATCGGCGTGGCGGTGAGGGTGAGCACGTGGACGCCTTGGCGCAACTGCTTCAGGCGTTCCTTCTGCTTGACGCCGAAGTGTTGCTCCTCGTCGACGATCAAGAGGCCCAGGTCCTTGAAGGCGACCGTCTTGGCGAGCAGCGTGTGGGTGCCGATGACGATGTCGACGAGGCCCTTCTCCAAGTCCTCGCGGATTTGGCCGGCCCGCCCCGGCGCCACCAGGCGAGACAATTGCTCGATGCGCACCGGCAGACCGGCAAAACGTTCGCGGAAGGTCTGGTGGTGCTGGCGCGCCAGCAGGGTGGTCGGCACGATGACCGCCACCTGCCAGCCGGCCATCACCGCCACCACGGCGGCGCGCAAGGCAATCTCCGTCTTGCCGAAGCCGACATCGCCGCAGATCAGCCGGTCCATCGGCCGGCCCGCCCGGAGGTCGTCCAGTGTTTCCTCGATGGCGCGCATCTGGTCCTCGGTCTCCGGATAGGCGAAGCGGGCGCAGAATTCGTCATAGACGCCGTCGGGCGGCAGCAGGGGCTCGCTCTCTTTGAGGGCGCGGGCCGCGGCGACCTTGATCAGCTCGTCGGCGATCTCCCGGATGCGCCGCTTGATCCGGCTCTTGCGGGCCTGCCAGTTGCCCTGGCCGAGGCGGTCGAGTTCGACGCCGTCGCCCTCTGAGCCATAGCGCGACAGCACCTCGATGTTCTCCACCGGCACGAAGAGCTTGTCGCCGCCGTGGTAGACGACGCGCAGGCAATCGTGGGGCGCGCCATGCACCTCGAGGGTTTTCAGGCCCTCGTAGCGGCCAATGCCATGTTCGGAGTGGACCACCAGATCGTCTTCGTAGAGCGCCGCGACTTCGGTCAGGAAGTTCGCCGGCCGGCGCCGGGCGGCGGCCGGGCGCGCCAGGCGCTCGCCGAGGATGTCCTGCTCGCTGATCACCGTCAGCGCCGCGGTGCCGAAACCCTCGTTGATCTCGAGCGCCGCCAGGCCGCCGGCGGACACCGGCAACCCCGAGAGCTCGGCCCAGCTCGCCACCTGCGTCAGTCCTTCGACGCCGTTTTCGCGGAGCAGATGGGAGAGCCGGTCGAGGGAGCCCGCCGTATGGCCCGTGACGAGGACCCGGCGGCCGGCCGCCTGCTCCGCGGCGATAAAGTCTCCCACGGCCTCGTAAATCCGTCCGTCGGGCTGTGCCCGCACGTCGGCGAAATCGCGCCGCGCCCGGCCGCCGGCGTCATGGACCCGATCTTGGTGCTCGGGCGCGGCGAAGGGCGAGAGCTGCGCCACCGCATGGCCGCCCATCGCCTGGTCCCAGCTTTCCGCTGTCAGGTAGAGCCGCTCCGGCTGCAGCGGTTTATAGACCTGTTCGGCGAGGCCGCCGGCCGCCTGGAGGGATTGCCGCGCTTCGAAGAAATCAAGGATGGTCTCGAGGCGCACGTCGCGGGTCTGCTCGGCCTGATGGTCGAGCCAGACCGGGGCCCCCGGCAGATAGTCGAA
>JAUVQB010000027.1 GCA_030598385.1 Alphaproteobacteria bacterium
GATCATAAATATGCTTCCATCATTGGCAGAGCGATAATCGTAACCAAACGACACGAAGTCACTCTATCCTATATACACTTTTCTGTTCCATGGGCCAACTTCCGCTTTTGATGCAGTGGACGGCTCCCACCCAACGGCATCGCAATGTGCCAATTTGGGGTGCTGTTGCGGAGCGACGTGAGTCCGGTCATGGCTATGAACGGTCCTGACAGCCCCTGACAAGCAACGTCTGCTCCTCCCCCAGCATCGGACATTCGGGTCTGCTTTGCGCATTCAGCGAAAAAAATGCAAACTGAGACACGACCGGAAGTTGCGTCTAGAGACGCGCCTGGCGCTCCGGCGCGCCAGGCTCGGGGGCTTCGGCGATGGCCTCGAACACCCCCGCCACGGACTCGGCCACGCTGAACAGTTCGGCGTGTTGGGGACGGACGTAGCCCTCGGCGACCTGGTGCTTCACGAGATCGAGGAGCGGCCCCCAATAGCCGGCCTGATTGAGCAGCACGATGGGCTTGTCGTGGAGACGGAGCTGCTTCCAGGTGATGATTTCGAAGGCTTCGTCCAGCGTACCCAATCCACCGGGCAGGACGCAGAAGGCGTCCGCCAGGGCGCACATACGGGCCTTGCGGCTGTGCATGGACTCGACCACCTCCAGGCGCGTGAGGCCGCCATGGCCGAGCTCGCGCATCTGCAGGTGCTCCGGGATTACGCCGATCACCTCGCCCCCGGCGGCGAGCGCCGCGTCCGCCACCACGCCCATCAATCCGACATGTCCGCCGCCGAAGACGATGCGAATCCCGCGCGCGGCGGCTTCGCGCCCCAAGGCGCCCGCCCAGTCCCTATGCCGCTCGTCGCCTCTGTCGGAAGAGCCGCAATAGACGCAAAGCGAGGTGATCCGGGCCATTCTGGGGCGTATCCTTGTCCTGAACCGGGGCCGAACGTACGGGCGATATGATCCGCTGGTAGCCCATTCGCGCCGGCAAGAAAAGACCCTGCTCGGCCCAAGAGGGCCACCAGCGTGGTACGACGCCCCGATTGCGCGTTCGTGTCAGGCATATTACCCTAGAGATTGAATATTACCTCGGGGGGTGCCTGCGGAATAGGCCCGCGGCAGACTGGGGAGGAGCCCAGGCGTGCAGCGCAGCGTGCTGGCAGGCGGCGCCGTCGTATTTGCGGCGGTCGTGCTTGCTGCAATTTTCTGGACCGGCGGCGAGGACGGGGTCCCCGCCGAAAATGCGGTCGTGGCCGAAACCGCGGCCGAAATTTCCCAGCAAAACCCAGAGCCCGAAGCGGCTGAAGCCGAGGCGCCGGACGCCGGCGCGGCGCAAGACGTGACAATCCAGGAAGTCGTCCGCGCAACCGAGGAAGGCGCCCAGCGCGTTGAAAGCGAGACGGCATCGAAGTCCGCGGAGAGCAGCGAGGCAGAAGGCCAGATCGCGGCGCTGCCGCCTGATGCGGCACCGCCGCTGATGGCGCCCCAGTTCGACATCGTGCGGGTCGAACCCAATGGCGAGGCGGTGATCGCCGGGCGGTCCGAGCCGGGCAGCGTGGTCGTCCTGCTCGACGGCGAGGAGGAAATCGGCCGGGTTACCGCCGATGAGACGGGTGCCTGGGTGATCATCGTTGCGCGCCCGCTGAGCCCCGGAGACCATCAGCTTGGCCTGCGCGCCGAAATGCCCGACGGCAGCGTTCAGCTCTCGGAGACCCTTGTGATCGTCTCGGTGCCGGAACCGACCCTGGAAGTGGCGAGCGGCGAGGCCGGGGAGGAACGGCAGGTCGCGGCGGAAACTGCGCCTCTCGCGGTCGAAACCCAACGCGAAGGCTTGTCCGCGAGCCGGGTGCTACAACAGCCGGAGGATGCCGGCTTGCGCGATCAGACCCTCTTGTTGAATGCCGTGGACTATGATGCCGACGGGTTCGTGGTCGTCAGCGGCCGTTCCCAGCCCGGCGCGCGGGTCGTGGTCTATCTCGACGAGGAGCCTCTCGGCAGCGTCGTCGCCGATGCCAATGGGCACTGGCAGCTGGCTCCCGACACCCCGGTCGCGTCCGGGCTGCACCGGCTGCGCGTCGATCAGGTCGGCGACTCGGGCGATGTGCTGGCCCGGGTGGCGACCCTGTTCTCGCGCGCCGAGCTCGCCGGCGGATTTCCCGAGGACCGCTTCGTCATCGTTCAACCGGGTAACAGCCTGTGGCGCATCGCCCGGCGCACCTATGGGGAAGGCATTCGCTACAGCGTGATATTCCAGGCCAACAACGACCGGATCGTCGATCCCGACCTCATCTTTCCCGGCCAGATCTTCCTGGTGCCCAGCACGAACTAAAGCGTGCGACGGCTTGCCTCCGCCCTGGCGGATGGGCTAAGGGTGAATCTGCGCCTTGATCTTTGCCGGCGCTCGCGCGTATCACCAAGCACGACGCAGGCCGCCATATACACCGCCATAGCCCAATACCAAATCTCGATGATAATCACCCCTTTCACCGCTGTCTCTTGCCCGCTCGCTAGGAGCGGGTGGCGCCGTGGTGTGGGGCACCACAAGGCGCCCGCGACGCGGCGAGGGGGCAAGAGACAGCGGCCTTCGGTGGGGCGAGGCGGCCCGCCGGAGGGCGTTGCGGCACTTGCCCCCCAAATACGCCCATTGGGTCCCACATCGCGCTGCGCGCCGCGCCGACCCGGCGGACCGCCTCGCCTCATGAAATGGGTGACTATCGTCGAGACTTGGTATTAATCAGTATGACTTCACGACCTGACAGCAGTCCCTCGGCGCTCGACACGGTGATCGTTCCCATCCATCGCGCCGGCTGGCCCTTCATCGCGGCTTTTGCCGCGGTCGCCGTCGTCCTCGGTTTGCTTTGGGCGCCGCTGGCCTGGATCGGAGTTCTGGCGACGGCCTGGTGCGTCTTCTTTTTCCGCGATCCGCCGCGGGTGACGCCGCTGGGCGACGGCCTGGTGGTGAGCCCGGCCGACGGCCGCGTACAGAAGATCGCCGAGGCGGTGCCACCCGAGGAGCTCGAACTGGGCCAGGCCGCCCTGCCGCGCATCAGCATCTTCCTCAACGTTTTCGACGTGCATATCAACCGCGTGCCGGTGGACGGCCGGGTGATCGCCGAGGCCTACCGCCCCGGCACCTTCGTCAATGCGGCCCTGGATAAGGCTTCCGACGAGAACGAGCGCCAATTGGTCGGCCTGGAGACAGTGGCCGGACAGCGCCTCGGCCTGGTCCAAATCGCCGGCCTGGTGGCGCGCCGCATCGTTTGCCAGCTGGAAGACGGACAGAACGTGCGCGCCGGCGAGCGCTATGGCCTTATCCGCTTCGGCAGCCGCGTCGACGTCTACCTGCCGGCGGGCGTCGCGCCCTTGGTGGTGGTGGGCCAGCGGGCCATCGGCGGCGAAACGGTGCTGGCCGACTTGAGCTCCCGAGAACCGCCGCGGGCCGGCGAGGTGCGCTGATGGCCCGTCGCCCAGGGCGGCGCCTCGGCGCCCAGTCGATCAACCGGCTGATTCCCAACAGCCTCACGCTCCTCGCCCTCTGCGCCGGCGTCACCGCGATGCGCTTTGCGGTCGAAGGCCTGTGGGACCGGGCCGTAATCGCGATCGTCGTGGCGGCCGTCCTCGATGGCCTGGATGGGCGCATCGCGCGGGCCCTGGGTGCGACCAGCCGTTTCGGGGCGGAACTCGATTCCCTCTCGGACTTCATTTGCTTCGGCGTCGCACCTGCGTTCGTCGTCTATATGTGGGGCCTGCAGGAGCTTGGCGGCCTGGGCTGGGCGCTTTCTCTGCTGTTCGCGGTTTGCTGCGGGCTCCGTCTGGCGCGCTACAACGTGGCCCTGGATTCCAAGGAGAGCATGCCGCCCTGGACCCGGGACTTTTTCGTCGGCGTACCGGCGCCGGCAGGCGGCGGGCTCGCGATCATGCCGCTCATCTTCGGGCTGCAGTTCGAACATGCGATTTTCGCTTCGCCCTGGCTCAACGGCCTCATGCTGGCCGGTGTCGCAGGCCTGATGGTGAGCCGGATACCGACCTTCGCCTTCAAGCGCCTCAAAGTGCCGGGACGCCACGTGGTGCTTGCCCTGCTGGCGGTCGGCGCCTTCGCCGCCTTCCTGATCAGCACGCCCTGGGTCACCCTCGGGGTCACGGGCCTGGCCTACCTCGCGAGCATTCCCTACGCGCATCAGACGTACCAAAAGAGGCGCAGCCTGGGCGAGAACGGCGATCTCGAGGAGGACGAGGCCGATAACGGCGAACCGGGCGATGGTTTGACTTGATGTAGGTCCGGGCCGGTCCCGCTGTTATTCCGCCGGATGGGGCAGGCGGCCCGCCTGCTCCGGCCGGCCGCCGGCCTTCAGCGTCGTCCCGCGGCGGCGCCTCCGCCGCCAGGCGGCGACGTTGACCCGCAGCATGAGGGCGCAAGGCGTGACCAGAAGGGTCAGCACGGTCGCGAAGCCGAGGCCGAAGACGATGGCCGTGGAGAGTTGCCGCCACCATTGGGTGGAGGGTCCGCCCAGTTCGATCGAGCGGGCGAAGAAATCGATATTGAGGGCGAGCACCATGGGCATCAGCCCAAGGATCGTCGTAACGCTGGTCAGTATCACGGGCCGCAGGCGCTGAGCGCCGGTGCGCAGGATCGCCTCGACGGGATCCGGCGTACTGCGTTTCAGCCGGTCATAGGTGTCGATCAGCACGATGTTGTTGTTGACCACGATGCCGGCCAGCGCGATCACGCCGATGCCCGACATGACGATGCCGAAAGGCTGGGCTGTCACCAGCAGGCCGATCATCACGCCGATGGTCGACAACACCACCGCCGAGAGGATGAGGAAGGCGGAATAGAAGCTGTTGAACTGGGTCACCAGGATGATCGCCATGAGGAACAGGGCCACCGTGAAGGCCTTGAAGAGAAAGGCTTGCGCCGCTTTCTGCTCTTCGTCCTCGCCCTTGAAGGTGATCCGGGCGCGCGGGTCGAGGTCGGCGCCGGCCAGCCAGGCGCGGATCTGACGCACCTTGTCGTCGGCGAGCAGGCCGGGCGCCACGTCGGCCTTGACGGTCATGACCCGCTTGCCGTCGATGCGCCGAAGCAGGCCGACCTTGGGCCGCGCATGGCGTTCTACGAAGCTTGAGATGGGCACCAGGCCGGCTTGGGTCTGCACCCGAATCTGATCGAGCTCGGCCAGGTTGCGGTAGCGCTCCGGCAGGCGGACCACGATATCGATCTCCTCGTCGCTATCGTCGGCGCGGTATTCGCCCAGGCTCATGCCATTGGTGATCATGCGCACGTAGCCGCCGATCATTGAAATATCGGCGCCGAACTTGGCGGCCTGGGCGCGGTCGACGTCGATCTGCCATTCGATCCCGGGAACCGGCCGGCCGTCCTCGATGTCGACGAAGCCGCCGATCTCCGCCAGGCCCTCGTTGATCCGTGCTGCGGTTGCGTCGATCACCGCCGCGCTCTCGGCGCTGATCTCGATCTGGATCGGCTTGCCGACGGGCGGCCCGGCTTCTTGCTTGCGGGTCTCGACCAGGATGCCGGCCAGGTCGGCGGTGCGGCGGCGGATCTCGCTCAGGATCTCGTTCGCCGACTCGCGCAACTGCCAATCGGTAAATTCAAGCTGGATCGACCCGATCAGATCCTCCGGCTCGTCGCGCTGGATCCCCGAGGAGGCGACGCTGCGGGTATAGATGGCATGAAAGGCGCCGGTCTCGCGCTGCAGCTCGAAGATCCGCGCCTCGACCTCGCGCATGAGGCCGTCGCGTTCGAAGATCGACAGATTGCCGCGGGCATGGATCTGCAGGATGGCGTTGTCCGGCTCCACGTCGGGGAAGAACTCCACCCCGCGGCCATAGCTCTGGTAGGCCATCTGCACGGCGACCAGCAGGGCCAGCGCGGCCAGGAGGATCTTGGCGGGATGCTTGAGCGCCGCGCGCAGCCCCCGCACGTAAAGCCCGGTCGGGCCGGGCACCCGGGTGAGGTCGCCGTGCTCGCCGGCGGCGAGCGCCTGCATGGTGCGTTCGTCCGCCGCGCCGCCGGCCTTGCCGAAGATCGCGCCGAGCGTCGGCACGAAGATGAGCGCCATGACGAGCGAGGCCGAGAGGGTCGCCACCAGGGTGATCGGCAGATACTTCATGAACTCGCCGACCATGCCGGGCCAGAACACCAACGGCAGGAAGGCGGCGAGGGTGGTCGCCGTCGCGGCGGTGATCGGCCAGGCCATGCGCTTGGCCGCCAGCGCGTAGGCGTCGCGGCGGTGCAGGCCCTCGCTCATCTTGCGGTCGGCGTACTCGGTGACCACGATGGCGCCGTCGACCAGCATGCCGACGGCGAGGATCAGACTGAACAGCACCACGATGTTCACCGTCAGCCCGAAGGCCGCCAGCACCAGAATGCCGGTCAGGAAGGACCCGGGGATGGCGATGCCGACTAAACCGGCGCTGCGCAAGCCCAGGGTGGCCACCACTACCACCATGACCAGGAGGACCGCGCTCAGCACGTTGTTCTGCAGGTCGGCCAGCATGGCGCGGATGTTGCTCGACTTGTCCTGGCTATAGGTCACGATCACGCCCTCGGGCCAGGCGCCACGGACCTGCTCGACCAGGGCGCGGACCTGTTCGATGGTGCCGATGATGTTTTCGCCGGTGCGCTTGGAGACCTCGAGCGCGATCGCCTGGCGGCCGTTGATGCGGGCCATGCCCTCGGGGTCCTTGAAGGTGCGGCGCAAAGTCGCGATGTCCTGGAAGCGGACCACCGCGTCGTCGTTCACCTTCACCGGCATGTTGAGGATGTCTTCCATGCTGCCGAACAGGCCCGGCAGCTTGATGGCGAAGCGCCCCTCGCCGGTGTCGAGCGCCCCGGCGGCGACCACCCGGTTGGAGCGCTGCACGGCCTCGATCAGGTCGGTGGCGTTGAGGTTGTAGCTTTCCAGCACCAGGGGCTCGACGACCACTTCGATCAGCTCCTCGCGGTCGCCGGCGATCTCGGCCTTGAGCACGCCGGTGAGCCCTTCGATGCGGTCCTGCAGGTCGCGGGCGAGGCGCAGCAGCGTGCGTTCCGGCACCTCGCCGGAGAGCGTCACCACCAGGACCGGAAACAGGCTCAGGTTGATTTCGTGAACCGTCGGCTCGTCGGCGTCCTCCGGCAGCTCCGGCTTGGCGAGATCCACCTTGTCCCGCACGTCGGCCATGGCGGTATCGGCGTCGAAGCCGGCATCGAACTCCATGACGATGTTGGCGCCGCCGAGGAAAGCGGTCGAGCGCATCTCCTTGATGCCCTCGATGTTGCGCAGCTGCTCTTCGAGCGGCTTGACGATGAGGCGCTCGGCGTCTTCCGGCGAAATCCCCTCGTGATGGATGTTGGTGTAGATGACCGGCAGGTCGATATCCGGCTCGGCCTCCTTGGGCACCGTGTGATAGGCATAGCCGCCGGCGATCAGCACCAGCACCAGGCAGGCCAGCACCGTGCGGGCGTGGCCGAGGGCGGCGTCGATGAGAGGTTTCATGGCAGGGGGATCAGGGCAGGTAGATCAGGGCAGGGGGTTCATGGCGGATCGGCTCTCAAGGTCGCTCGATCTCCTCCGGGGTCCGCGCCGGGCCTAGCCTTCGCCGGCTTCGGGCGAAAGGGCGGCCTCGTCGACCGTGCGGACCCGCTGGCCGTCGCGCACGAATTCCTGACCCACGGTGATCAGCGTCACCTCGGCGGGCAGGCCGAGCAGCCACAAGCCGCCCGCGCCCTGCTCGACGATCTGGACGGGAAGGAAGCGAACCCTCTGATCGGCATCGACGACTTTGACGCCGATGGTGCCCGAGGTGCTGAGGGACAAGATTGCGGGGGAAACCCGGTGCGCCAGCACCGTGGGGCCGGGCAGCACCACCTCGGCGGTGACGCCGTCGCGCAAGGATCCGTCCGGGTTGGCGACCTCCAGCTCGACCCGGAAGGTCCGGGTCACCGGGTCGGCGACCCTCGAGATATGCCGGATGCGCCCCTCGACGCTCTCGCCGGTCATGAGCCGGGCGACGCCAGGTCCGCCGACCTCGAGGCGCCCGATGTCCCGCTCGCTCACCTGCCCGATCACCAGGACGGGGTCGAGATCCACCAGGTTGGCGATCGCGTCGCCCATCTCGACGAAGTCGCCCAAGTCAACCGATCGGTCGTCGATAAAACCTGCGAAGGGCGCGCGGATGACCGTGTTCTCGAGATCGACCCGCGCGCGCGCGACCGCTGCTTCGGCGCTTTCCAGTTCGGCGAGCGAGGCGGCGAGCTGGGTCTCGGCGCGAAATCCCTTCTCGGCCAGCTTCTCGGCCGCCTTGTGCTCGATCCGCCGCTGCTCCAAGAGTGCCTTGGCCTGGGCGAGGCGCGCCGGGCGGTCTTCGGGCGCGAGGCGCACCAGCGGATCGCCTTCCGCCACCGCCATGCCGCGCTGGATGGCCAGCTCGATGATGCGGCCGTGGGTCTCGGCGCGCGCCTCGACCTTGCGCAGCGCCTCGGTGCGCCCGCGCAAGACCACGGCGGTCTCATACGGCACCGCGCTTTGTTGCCGGACGCGGACTTGGGGCAGGCTGTCGCTCAGGCTCAGGTCGGCCGGCGGCTTGCGCGCGACATCCTCGGCTTGAATACCGCTCAGCTCGCCCGAGGCGATCCAGGCGGTGGCCAAGACCGCCAAGCCGGCGGCGATGAAGAAGGAACGCCTCATACCCGCTCCTTATGAGTGGCGGCCACCCGCGGCAGTCCTCTAATGTTACGCACGCTGCTTCGCTCCAATTCACCCATGCCGGTCATATTTTTGCCGCCGCCGGTTCATTCCGCGACCAGGCTGCTCGGCGCACTCACCTCAGCCAACAGGCCGTCGCGGTGTTCGCGCAGGTACCGGACCGCCGTGGCGTACCAGGCCAGGCCGAAGCCATGGACGAACCGCTCGCCGGGCGGACGCGCCGCCGCGCCGCAGCCCGCCATGCGCTCGAGGCTGGCTTCATACCAGCCGATCCGCTGGTCGATGAACTCGGCCAGGAGCGGCGGCGGCAGGATATGTGCGAAGAACAGGATGAAGAGGAAGTCGGACGACAAGCGATCGTCCGCCGGCGGCTTCATCAGGCGCGCGGCCAAGGCATCGCGCCCGGCCGGGGTGATGGAATAGACCTTCTTGTCGGGCCGCTTGTCCTGACGTTCGTTACGGCAAGCGAGCAGGCCGTCTTCGCTCAGCTTGGTGAGCGCCGGATAGATCGACCCGAAGCTCGCCGCCTGAATGTGGGCGAAGGGCCCTTCCTCGAAGCTCTTCTTGATCTCGTAGCCGCTCGCATCGCCGCGCGCGAGCACGCCGAGGCAAAGTGTCCTGGCATCCATACTTGGCCCTCCCCATTGCTCATGTAGGTGCCGCACATATAATTGTCCAGCATATATCGATTCAGAATAAAGGCACGCCATATCCGCTCGGAAGTATTTGTAATTAATATAGATATATCAAATAGTTGTATTTCATTCTTAAACTTCTTAGTGCGTTATAATGCATGGGAGGCTACGCCGCGTTTGAAGGACCGTGGCGGAGTAAGGAGCGGGGACCGCAAGCCCGGCAATCGGCTCGACCTTTCGTCATAACCGACGCCAATAACGGTCTCATGCGCTTAGCCTTTGTCGTTTCTCGGGGTATTCCCAACGGCGGCGAATGAGCTTATGCTTCGAAGACGCGCAGTTCCTGCGAATGAGGCACACGGTCGCGCGCGAGACTTGGGGTTTGCAACCCCCTCGGGGCCGCCAAGTCCCGGCCGGCCGTCGCGAATGCGGGGAGGCAGGCTGAATGAAAGTAAGCGATATACTTGGATCCAAAGGCAACGCCGTCGCGACCATCAGGCCGGAGGCGTCGATCTCTACGGTCGTGCGTCGCTTGAAGCTCGAGGGCATCGGCGCCATGGTGGTCAGTGAAGACGCCGTTCAGGTCGTCGGCATCATCTCCGAACGGGACATTGTGCGAGGGCTCGCCGAAGACGGTGCGGAGCTCCTGGAGAAGCGGGTGCTCGATCTCATGACCAGTCCGGTCAAGACCTGCACACTGGATGCGAACATCAAGGACATCATGGCGGTGATGACCCGCCGCCGCATTCGCCATCTCCCGGTCGTGGAAGACAGCCGCCTGGTCGGCATCATCTCGATCGGAGACGTGGTGAAGAACCGCCTGGA
>JAUVQB010000399.1 GCA_030598385.1 Alphaproteobacteria bacterium
CCTCGTAGCGCAAATCGATATCGAATTTGATGCCGCGCTCCGCCGCGACGCCCTCCAGCCAGGCGATGGCAAGCCTCGGCGCGGAGACGCAAGGCCGCCTGAGGAACAGCGCATAGGTCACCGTCCGATCGCCGAAGCGCCCGACCACGTCCTGGGTGCGGTTGAAATAATGGTCGGTCCAGGCGTTTACGTCGCCGCTCCGGCGTGGCCAGGTGGTGCTCACCCGACAATCAGCCTCCTCGCGCCCGGCCTCTTCGCCCTCGGCCCTCTTGACTTCAGCCGGTGCCGAGGGCTTTGCGGCGATCCTCGGCCCGAGGCTTTCCTTCGGCATGGCGTTACCCTTCCCTGCCTGAACCGTCCGGCCGATCACCCCGTTTAGGACGCCGCCGCCACCCGCCGCCCGTTGCCGGACAAAGCGGCGCGCTCTTCCTTCAGATGCTCGGAGATCAGGAAGGCGAGCTCCAGGGCCTGGCTGGCGTTGAGGCGCGGGTCGCAATGGGTGTGATAGCGGTCGCCGAGGTGCTCGTCGCTGATCGCCTGGGCGCCGCCGATGCACTCGGTCACGTCCTGGCCGGTCATCTCGAAATGCACGCCGCCGCCGTAACTGCCCTCGGCCCGGTGCACCTCGAAGAAGCTCTTCACTTCCTTCAGGATGCGCTCGAACGGCCGGGTCTTGTAGCCGGAGGAGGACTTGACGGTGTTGCCGTGCATGGGATCGCAGGACCACACCACCTTGCGGCCCGCCCGGCTCACGGCCCGCACCAGCGGCGGCAGGCCGGCCGCCACCTTGTCGGCCCCCATGCGCGCGATCAGGGTGAGGCGGCCCGGCTCGTTGTCCGGGTTTAGCGCGTCGATCAAGCGTAGGAGATCGTCGGGGTCCAGGCTCGGCCCGCACTTGAGGCCGATGGGGTTCTTGACCCCGCTGAGGAACTCGACGTGGGCTTCGTCGAGCTGCCGGGTGCGGTCGCCGATCCACAGGAAGTGGGCGGAGCAGTCGTACCACTGCCCGGTCAGGCTATCGACGCGGGTCAGCGCCTGCTCGTAGTTCAGCAGCAGGGCCTCGTGGCTGGTGTAGAAATCGGTCTCGCGCAGTTGCGGTGCCGTTTGCGGGGTCAGTCCGCAGGCTGCCATGAAATCGAGCGTCTCGTCGATGCGCGCGGCCATGGCTTCGTAGCGCTCGCCCTGGGGGCTGCCGTCGACGAACTCCAGCGTCCACTGATGAACCTTCTGGAGGTCGGCGAAGCCGCCCTGGGCGAAGGCGCGCAGTAGGTTGAGCGTGGCCGCCGACTGGTTGTAGGCGCGCAGCAAGCGCTCCGGGTCCGGCGTCCGCGACGCGGGCTCGAATTCGATGCCGTTGATGATGTCGCCGCGGTAGCTGGGCAGCTCCTCGCCGCCCTGCACCTCGGTCGAGGCCGAGCGCGGCTTGGCGAACTGGCCGGCCATGCGGCCCAGCTTGACGATCGGGCAGGTCGCGCCGAAGGTCAGCACCACCGCCATCTGCAGCAGCACCCGGAAGGTGTCGCGGATGTTGTTCGCGTGGAACTCGGCGAAGCTCTCGGCGCAGTCGCCGCCTTGCAGCAGAAAGGCCTTGCCCTCGGCCACCGCGCCGAGCTGCTCCTTCAACCGCCGCGCCTCGCCGGCGAAGACCAGCGGCGGATAGTTGGCGAGCCTCGCCTCGACGTCGGCCAGCGCGGATTCGTCGGGATAACGGGGCGCCTGGCGGATTTCCTTCTCGCGCCAGGACTCCGGGCTCCACTTCGCGGTCATAACGGACCTCGCTTCCTCAGGTTCATTCGCTCAATTCCGCCCCATCGCCCAGGGCAAATTGGGGGGAGACGGGGTTTTAACGGCCCAGACCCGACTTTTCCACAGGAAACGACAGAGGCAAAGGGGCCAGCCGCCAGCTCACTCCAACGCCGGCCGCCGCGCAAAGGGCCTCGGCCGGCCTACCCACCTTCTCATATGGCGGTCATTCTAGGCCATTTGACGGGAAATCACAGCGCGACGCTCGCCGGCAAGCGCCCAGGTGCCGACCCATCCGCGCCCTCATTCGGCCATTTTGATGGGCTCGATTGGGACGCTCGGAAAGGCGTTTTCCCGGCAGTCCGTTCCCTTTCGGAATTCCCGGGGGCTTTGCCAAATCCTAAGGAGCCGCGTCTTAAACTGGATGTCATGCTGCGCGAACGCTTAGCTCAAC
>JAUVQB010000241.1 GCA_030598385.1 Alphaproteobacteria bacterium
ACTGGAACTTGGTGCGGATGGTCGGCGAAGCGAAGGCGAAGGCGCCGGGGCCATCATCGCGCCCGAAGGCGTCGAGCTGGCCGGCGATGACGTCGCGGATGGCGGGGCCCTCGACAGGGCCCTGGGCGCGGGCAAGCTGGGCCGCCGTCAGAAGCAGCATGGCGATTAGAAGGAACGCCGGAATCTTCGAGAGGATCTTGATATTCATGGTCGCTACCTCCGCTTGTTGTACGAGCCTAGCGCGGCGCCGGATCACCGCGCAACGGAGCGTTGGCCGCCGCTCGTGACCCTAGGCACGAGAGGGGTTAGCATCCCCGCTTGAAAGAGGGAGGAAACAGCATGTGGCCGAGGCGCGACCTGATCGACCTCCTGGGCATCGAACATCCGATCGTCCAGGCGCCCATGGGGGGAGAATCGACGCCCGAAATGGCCATTGCCGTCTCGAACGCCGGCGGCCTGGGCGGGCTGGGCTGCAGCTTCATGTCCCTGGACGAGCTGCGGGCCAAGGCGGAGGCGATTCGCGCCGGCACCAACCGCCCCTTCAACCTGAACTTCTTCGCCCACCCGGAGCCGCGAGAATACGCCGAACTCGACGCAGCGACCCGGGCCCGGGTCGCACCGTTCTACGCGGAGCTGGGCCTGGAAAGCGTGCCCGAGCGCGGCGTCGCGGCTGTCGACACCTTCACCGAGGCCAAGCTGTCGGTGCTGTTGGACATTCGCCCGAGGGTCACGAGCTTTCACTTCGGCCTGCCGCCGCGTCCCATGGTCGAGGCGCTGCACGACGCCGGCAACCTTATCCTCTGTTCCGCCACCACCGTCGCCGAGGC
The DNA here is from genome assembly GCA_030598385.1 of Alphaproteobacteria bacterium. Lineage (GTDB taxonomy): Bacteria > Pseudomonadota > Alphaproteobacteria > Kiloniellales > JAKSDN01 > CALJXB01. Next base: position 828 of record JAUVQB010000241.1, read on the forward strand.
GCGCTTTCTCGCCGAGGCCGGCGTCGACGCGATCATCGCCCAGGGCTGGGAAGCGGGCGGCCATCGCGGCACCTTCGAGACCAGCTTCGAGGACTTCGGCGTGGGCACCCTGGCGCTGGTGCCCCAGGTCGTCGATGCGGTCGACGTGCCCGTGATCGCGGCCGGAGGGATAGCCGACGGCCGGGGCATCGCGGCCGCCTTCGCGCTCGGCGCCAGCGGCGTCCAGATGGGCACCGCCTTCCTATCCTGCCCCGAGGCTAACATCGGCGACGACCACCGGGCCGCGCTGCGCCAAGCACGAGACGACGAAACGCGGCTCACCAGGGCCTTCTCGGGGCGCCCCGCTCGGGCCCAGAACAGCCGCTACATCGAAGCCATGGCGGAGGACCGGGCGGCCCTGCCCGACTTCCCGACCATGTACGGTTTCAGCGACCCTCTCAGGGAGGTCAGTGAGAAGAGAGGTGATAGCGACTTCCAGTTCCTGCTCTACGGCCAGGCCGCCGCCCTCAACCGCGATCTCCCCGCCGCGGAGCTTATGGAACGCCTGATCGACGAGGCGCAAAGGGCGTTGAAGCCTGGGTCGTGAGCCGCCAAGGATGCCGCGATGGGTCTTTGCGGGTACCCCCGGGCCGATGAGCGCGACGATTTCTGCCGGCGCGCCCGTCAGGCTCCGAAATCCAGCTTGGCCGGTGCTGACTTGGTTGGGTCGTGCTGGTAGGTTTCGGCTCCGACGATCCCTATCGCAACCGGCGCCTCACGAGCGATCCCATGTCCGATCACGACCCGACAGACGACGCGCTCTACCAGGACCCGGGCTTGGCGCAGTTCTACGACCTGGCGAATGCCTGGGGCCCCGATTTCGACACCTGCCGGCACCTCGCAACGGACGCGGGCTCCGTTCTCGACCTCGGCTGCGGGACCGGCCAGCTCGCGGCAAGCTTGGCCACCAGCTTTGTCACCAGTTTGGCCGGCGGCCGCACGGTTTTCGGCGTCGACCCGGCAGCGGCCATGCTCGAGATCGCCGGTCGGCGGCCCGGGGGCGACAAGGTCGCTTGGGTTCACGCCGACGCCCGGTCCGTTCGGCTCGGCCGTCGCTTCGACCTGGTGCTTTTAACCGGACACGCGTTCCAAGTTTTTCTCACCGGCGAAGACCAAAAGGCGGTGCTTTCGACTATCTCCGCGCACCTCGCGCCGGAAGGCCGGTTCATCTTCGACACGCGCAATCCAGCGGCCGAGGCGTGGCGCGATTGGGTCCCGGAGCAATCGGAACACCGGATCGAGCACCCCAGTCTCGGCGCCGTCAAATCCTGGAACGACGTGGCCCACGATGCGGCCACGGGGATCGTCAGCTATGAGACCCACTATCGAGTTGTCGAAAGCGGGCGATGCTTTTCCGCGTCGTCCAAGATTCTGTTCACGGCCCGAGATATGCTTGCCGAGATGCTGGATGACGCGGGCTTGATGGTCGACGACTGGCTCGGCGGCTGGACGGGAGAGGCCTGGACGCCGACATCGCCCGAGATCATTCCCCTCGGCCGGCTTCGCTAGGGCGAGGTACGACTCCACTGGCACGCTGCAACGGCGTCGCACAGCGCATGGTGGACTCCGGGCCCAAGGCCCCTATATGCTGAGCGTTACCGGGAGGTGTGGCCGTGAGACGAACGCCTTCGCTGCCCTGTTTCTGCGCGGCTTTGCTCGCAGTTTTCTGCGTGACGCTGTCTGCCGTGCCTGAGGTTCATGCGGGCAAGGGCAAGCCGGGCTTTGTCCGCGTCTCCAAACAGCATGTGAGGAGTGGGCATGGTTCCGGCTTCGCGCAGAAACGCCATGCTCGCCACAGCAATTTGAAGCAGAAACGCTTCGACAAACGCAGCGAGCGCCCGGACTTTGTGAAGCGCCGGGCTCAGAGGCGCCGCAACTACTACGGGTCGGGGCGCTCCTACGGGTCGGGTTACGGCTACGGGTATGACCGCGGTTACCGATATAGGGACTACCGGCAGCCCGTGCCGAGCTATCGGCCCGAGGCAAGTGCGCCGGTGCAGCCTTATCAGGATAGGCCCGTCACACCCAAGTGGGTTCACGTCAGCAGCCTCGACGGCGCCCTAGGGCCCTCTACGCTTGAAGGGTCTTATGCGGAAGGCGGGCTTCGCAGAAACTGTCTCAGCGTGAAGACCCAGATCACGGTCGACGGCAAACCCATGGACGCCTTCGGCGAGGCGTGCCTTTCGGCCGACGGCACCTGGGAACTCAAGCCGTCGCAAGGGAACGAATAATCCGGAAGAAATCCGTTGCCGCCGCTGGCCGCAATGACCCGCGCGGCCTTTTCCGATGCGCGTGCCTCGGTTACCATTGGGTCTGGTTCGAGGAGGCATCTGGGAATGTCGGCTCGTATGCGGTTCCCCTGCGGGAGTGAGGATCTATGCTAACTAAATTCGAGATTTTCGACAGGCTGGCCGCTATCGCGCTTGCCTGCGGGGTTTTGCTTGGTTTGCCGGCGGTGGCGCAGGCGGCGGACTACAAGATCGATCCGGCTCATTCATTCATCCAGTTTCGGATCAGTCACTTGGGCATCGGTTGGATGGTCGGCCGCTTCAACACCCTGGAAGGCGATTTCACCTATGATCCGGCGGCGGGCCCCGCGGCGCAGAAGGTATCCGTGACGATCGATCCGGCCAGCGTGGATACCAACCACGCGGAAC
>JAUVQB010000102.1 GCA_030598385.1 Alphaproteobacteria bacterium
TCGCTTTCGATCGGGCTGACGGCGCGGGTGTGCTATACTGCCTTTGAAGCCGTCGCCGACTTCGGTCTCTTGGGGGGACCCGGGTGAAACGCGCAGCGCTTATATTCCTGCTTGCCGTGGGCGGGCTCTATCTCTTCCGCGAGAACCTGCCGGCCGGCTGGGTCGGTTTCGACTACAGCACCGTCGTTACCGCGCCCAGCTCCTTCGGCAAGCTGGGGAAAGCGGTCGGCGGGTCCATGAAACGCACCGCCGATGGCTTTTAGTTTCTAAAGTGGTTTAAAAGAGGTTGGCGCGAAACATCTGTTTTATTTGAAGAACTTTTCCACTCCCAGCGCCCGTAATCAGATCACCGCAAATTGAGCCCAGGTCCAGGGTGCGCCGCCGCCGCCGATGCCTATGATGTGGGCGAGGAGCCTCTTGTTTCGGCATTAGGGAGCCTTGTGCGGTCATGGCGGTTCAAGTCGTTGCGGGTCTGGAACTTCGGAGCCCGAACCGGATCGTGGTCGCGGCGGGGCTCGCGCTGCTGGTCGGCGGGCTGGCCGCCCTGGCGGCTCAGTTCGGCCCGCGCCAGGCGGCGCTGTTCGGCCTCGGCGCGATGCTCGGGCTGGTGCTCTATCACGCCCTCTTCGGCTTCGCGGCGAGCTGGCGCGCTCTGGTCAGCGATGGCCGGGGCGCGGGCCTGCGCGCCCAGATGGCGATGCTGGCGCTGGCCAGCCTGCTGTTCCTGCCAGTCCTCGAAGCAGGATCCCTGTTTGGCCGGCCGGTGAGCGGCGCCGTCGCGCCGGTCGGGATCTCGGTCCTGGTGGGGGCCTTCCTGTTCGGCGTCGGCATGCAGTTCGGCGGCGGCTGTGCCTCGGGCACCCTTTACACGGTGGGCGGCGGCAACACCAAGATGCTGGCGACCCTCGTCGGCTTCCTGGCCGGCTCGGTGCTGGGCACGCTGCATCTGCCTTGGTGGCTCGGCCTGCCCGGCCTGGGCGCCGTTTCGCTGCGCGAGGCGCTGAGCCTGCCGGGCGCCCTGGGCGTTCAGTTGGCTGTCATAGGGGCGATCGTCCTGGCCAGCCTGCGCCTCGAACGCAGACGCCACGGGAGGCTCTCCCATGGGCCTGTCCCGGATGAGCCCGGCTTGCGCCGGCTGCTGCAAGGACCCTGGCCGCTGATGGCCGGCGGGGTGCTGCTGGCGCTGCTCAATTTCGCCGTGCTGGCGGTCGCCGGCCATCCCTGGTCGGTCAGCTTCGGCTACGCCCTGTGGGGCGCCAAGCTCGCCCAATTCATGGGGCTCGACGTGGCGGCTTGGGAGTTCTGGACCTGGCGCTATCCGGCCAAGGCGCTGGGCGGCAGCCTGTTCGCCGAGGACACCTCGCTGACCAACTTCGGCATCCTCTTGGGCGCCTTCCTGGCCGCCGGCCTCGCCGGGCGCTTTGCGCCCCGATGGCGGGTGCCGGTGCGCGCGCTCCTGGTGGCTCTTCTTGGCGGCGTTCTCATGGGTTACGGCGCCCGGCTCGCCTTCGGCTGCAACATCGGCGCGCTGTTCAGCGGCATCGCCTCGGGCAGCCTGCACGGTTGGCTGTGGATGGCCGCGGCCCTGGCCGGCACCGCCCTCGGCGTGCCCTTGGGCCGCCGGGCGCTGGGGCGGGGGAGGACTCCCTGAGGTTGCTCGGCAAAAATTCTGCTGGCCTTGGGAGGTCCGGTAGCTTTGGGGTCAAGCTCCTTCGCGGGAGAGGTTTGGGCTATGACTCGTAGTGATCATGCCGCCGGGGTATGGGCCAGCTCCAGCTTGATGCCGTGCGGTCGTGGGCTTTACCGGCGGCGCCTTCCCGCGCCGGGCGCAGGATGAACCAGCCCGCCGGCCCGCCCCACTCCACGTAGTCGTCGTGGGTCTCCGAGCGCCGATAGCCGAGGAAATCCATCACTTGGTCGTAAAAGGGAACGGAAACGGCCAGGTCCCGCACCGTCAGGCAAATATGGCTGAGACTGCCGAGCCGTATGGGTGCCATGGGACGATCCCGGCTCCCGGGTTATGGCGCCATATCCGTTAAGTGGCGGCGTTTCACGTAACAGATACAGCCCTCGGCGGAGCGCGGTGTGTGGGTGCTGTCCGGCGGCAGGCGCAGCCAGGATCCGGCTGGATAGTTGCCGTCGCCGTCTTCCAACTGGCCCTCGAGGACGAAGATTTCCTTGCCGTCCCGGCAGACCTCGTGCGGCAGGGCTGTTCCCGGCGACATGCGTTCCAGGCACATGGTTTCGGGCCAGTCCAACTCGCTATAGAGCGGCAGCACTTCCATGCCTGGCCGGTCCCCGGATGTCCAGGGCTCGGCCTTGGTATCAATGGCGAAATGGGTCCGCTCGTCGCCGGCGTACTGGAACAGCTTGACGAACAGCACGCAGCCCTCGCGCGAAAAGGGCGTATGGCGGAAACCCTTGGGATTCAAGAGATAGCTGCCGGCGGGATAGTCGCCATGCTCGTCCGAAAACACGCCGTCGAGCACCAGAATCTCCTCGCCGGCCGGGTGGCCGTGGGTGTGGAAGCTGGATTCGGCCGCATAGCGCACCACCGAGGTGACCCGGCTAAATTCCCCGTCGACGAGGTCGAGGCGCTTGCGCCAGACAGTCGGGCTCGGGCTCGCCTGCCAGTCCATCTCCGCCGTGCGTATCACGACGCGCTGGGCGAAGTCGGTGTTGAGAGACTGCACGGTCATTTCAGCTCCCGGGGGGCGAGGATTGCGAAATCCGCAGAACAAACATAACATCTTGGGTGCTGGCTACCAGGGTCCGATAGGGGTCCCCCGGTGGTAAACCGTATCTGCTTGAATGTGTTGCGCCTCTCGGCGGCGGCCAAGCCGCGCGGAGCCCGGGCTTGGGCTGGCGCGCGCGATTCGCCAATCCTGTAACCAAAAGGCCGGACGGGATCCGGCCAGCGAGCCAGACGGCGCCCGAGGGCCGGGTCGGTGCGCTTGGCGTATGACAAATCAAGAGGAGGGGTGGGCAATCGTCACGACGAGGGAACCAAAACGAGTGCGCGGCAAGGTTACCCTGCAGGAGGTGGCACATCGGGCCGGTGTGTCCCCCATGACCGTGTCCAACTTCATCAACGACAAATTCCAGTTCATGTCGGACGCGACGCGCCAGAGGGTTGCCGCGGCGGTGGCGGACTTGAACTACCGGCCGGACACCGCCGGGCGCAGTCTGCGCTCGGCCCGGCATAAGTCGGTCGGCATGATCGTGGTGGACGAATCGCCGCTTTATCTGTCGGACGGCTCGACGACGCAGGTGGTCTCCGGCCTCGGCAACGCGCTCAACGCCGAGGGCTACACCCTGCAACTCGAGGGCTTGCGGGCGCGCGATCTGGAAAACTCCTCTCTCCTGCGCCTGGTCCGGACCGATGGCGTCTGCCTGATGCTTTCCGGCAAGCCGGCACAGCGCCGCGCCATGCTGGCCTCTGTCGAGAGGTTGAACCAGCCGCTGGTCGTTTTTTATGACCGCTTCAGCAACGATGTGCACGACCTCTGCTGTGTCCGCCAGGACGACCGCCAGGGAGGGATCCTGCTCGCCGAGCATCTCATCCAGCGCGGCGCCCGCCGGATCATGATCGTTAGGATGGTGCTGAGCCAGTGGCATTCCGTCGACGAGCGCGTGCGGGGCATCCGCTCCGTGGCCAGCAAACGCGGCGGGCAAGTCGAGATCGTGGGCTGCGGCGGCGGCGCCTTTTCCGAGGTTCAGGCGGCTGTCGGTGAGGCCATAACGAAGGGCGGCCCGCCGGACGCCATCATGGCGATGACCGATCAGATTGGGATCGCGACCCTCAAACTGCTGAAAACGAAGGGCCTCAAGGTGCCGGAGGAGGTCATGGTCACCGGTTTCAACGCCTTCGAGTCCTGGCGGTTTTCCGACCCGGTGCTGACCACCGTGCGCTCGCCCGGCTACGAGCTCGGCCAGGTGGCGGGCCGCGAGATGATACGCCGCCTCGAAACGGGCGCTTTTTCGAAGCGGGCCATCAAGCTGCCGGTAGAGCTGGTCGTGGGGGAGACGACGTGAGGGAACAGCGGGGCGGGGCGCTGTGTGAAGCGCCGAGTCCGGGTTACGCGCGCCGGTTCCAGCGAAGTGACAGCCAGCGCCGAACGGTCGGCGCGAAACCGGATTCCCGCTGGGCGATATAGATACCCGCGCTGGCGATGACGGCGGCGCCGATGAGGGTCTGGGAGGAGGGGAAGGCCTGCCAGAAGACGAGGTCGAAGCCGATCGCCCACACCAAGATCAGGTAGTCGAAAGGCGCCAGCACAGGGGGCGGGGCGTGTTTCAGGGCGCTGACCAAGGTGAGCTGCGCAAGCCCGGCCAAAACGCCGACCAGCGCCAGCAGGAGGAAATCGCCCCAGCTTGGCGTGGTCCAGGCCCACGACAGGCCGACCAGACCGACCGTCAGCCCGATAATTGCCTGGTAGAAGGCGATGGTGCCGACCGCCTCCGTCGCGGTGAGCACCCGGGTCAGGACGACCATGACGGCGTAGCACAGGGTGGCCACGAGGATAACCAGGGCGGCGGCGCTGACCTCGCCGGTCGGCGGCACCATGATCAGCACGCCGGTGAAGCCGGCGATCACCGCCAGCCAGCGGCGAGGACCGACCGCTTCGTGCAGCACCAGGGCGCTCAGCGCCGTCACCATGAGGGGACCGGTGAACTGGATCGCCGTGACGTCGGCCAAGGCCAGAAACCCAATGGCCCAATAGAGGCAGAGGTGCCCGGTGACGGAAACGCCGCCGCGCAACAGGTGAAGCGGGGCGCGTCGCGTGGCGAGGGTGCCGAGCCCGCCGCCGGCCAGCACGGCCGGCAGGATCATCGGCAGGGCGAAGAGGTTGCGGAAGAACAGGACCTGGAACAGGGAATAGTCGACGGTGACGTGCTTGACCGTCGTGATCATGGCGGCGTAGAAGCCGATCGAGGCCATCAGAATGGCAATGCCGCGGCCATAGCGCGGCGCGGCATGGGTCTTTCCGGCGGCGGTATGCCTTTCGTCCTTGTTCACCTGCGGGCCCATTGTTTTTTCCGCCTGGCCGTTGCCCGGCGCGGCCCACCATGCCATAGGGCAAGCCGCAAACCCATCGGTCTCGTCGAGCGGAGACCGAGGGGCCCCAGGGAGGCATCCAGAGGGAGCCATCCTTCGGGAGCCGGCCCGCTGGAGGCGGCGAGGTCGCTACGGCATAGTGAGGCTCCGCAAAGGATGAGGGGGCGTTTCGTCGTCGAAGCCAGGAGCGGGATGATGGGTAGATCCTCGGTCGGAGCTCTGACGCTCCTTCCAACTCTCGCGTTCTGAGTCGCCGCCGCCACTGGCGCTCGGGGCGATCCGCTGCACAACGTTCGGGCCGTTAAGCTGACCATGCCCGAGCCGGGCCAAGAGGCCGTGGAGACCTGGGCGCCACCACGGTCGGCTATCTGGAAGAGACCTGCGTGTCCTACATCGAGGCGCAGTTGCTACTGACCGCCCGCTACCAGGACACGGCCAACCAGCAGGAGCGGAGCGGCCATGTTCCGTTGTGGGCGGCAAACTGGCGACGCGTTGGGACGCGGCCAATTGAGGCCCGGGCGCTAGACGCCGGCGGCCGGGCGCGCCGGCCGTCTCAGCTTGGTGCGGTGAAGGGTGGCGGACCTGCCACGGCAGGCCCTTAGAGTCCTAACCCGACCTCAAACCGCGGCGCGGCGCTTATCGGCAACCTGCGGAAAGGCCACCACGTCGCCGCTCTTTGCCGCGCCGGTTATAATGGTCCTGAGCTCGCCTAGGCAGCGTTCCAGATTGGCCAGCTCCCGGGCGTCTTCCCGATCATAGACTTCCATGCAGCTCAACTTGATCTCCACCAGGTCGATCAAGGTCTCGAGCGTTCGTTTCGAAATGCCCATGGCGTTTCCCCGTCCGTCTTGGAGCACATGGGAAGACCTTGACCGCTGGCTCCTTAAGAAGTCGTGAAGCCGGGGCAGGGACCATTTAACGGTCGCTTAA
>JAUVQB010000486.1 GCA_030598385.1 Alphaproteobacteria bacterium
GGTCACCAGCAACAAGCCGAACTGGGCGTCCGAAGTCGCGAGGTAAGCGAAAGCGATATTGGTCACGACCGTCAGCAGCGCCCCCAAGAGCAGGGGTCTCATCAGGCCGAAGCGGACGACCAGGAATCCGCCGAAGAAGGCGCCAAGGATGGTGAGCGGAATGCCGACCGTCTTGGAGGCGGTCGCGATGTCGCTCTTGGAGAAGCCGAGATCGACATAGAGCGGATTGGCCATGATGCCCATGGTGATGTCGCTGATACGGTAGAGGGCGATCAGCGCCAGGATTGCGAAGGCGAGCCGACCGGTCCGGGCGAAAAAATCCACGAAGGGGCTCACGACCGCACTCGAAAACCATTGGGCGGCCTCATGCAGACGCGGCGAGACATGGGCGCGAGACTCCAGCCCTTCCGCCAACAGCGCCTCGCGCCGCCGTGTCTCCGGGCTGACTTCGACGGTCGGTTCACGGATGAGAAACACGGTGATCATGCCGACCAGCATGCAGGCGGCCATTGACGTGTAGGCCGTGGGCCAGGAGACGAAATCGGCGATATAAAGCGCGCCCGCCCCCGCCACCAGAAGCGCCAGGCGATAGCCGAGCTGGTAGGTCGCCGCCATGGCGCCCTGTAGCTCCTTGGCCACCGCCTCGATCCGATAGGCGTCGATCGAGACATCCTGGGTGGCGGCGCAAAACGCCACGAAGAGGGCGCAGAGGGCGACCCGCACCACATCCGTCGCCGGGTCACTAACAGCAAGCGCCAGCAGGCCTGCGGCGATGCCGATCTGAGCCAGCAGCATCCAACTGCGCCGCTTGCCGAGAAGCCGGGTCAGCAGAGGCAGGGGAGTGCGGTCGATGATCGGGGCCCAGACCACCTTGATGGAAAACATGATGCCGATCCAACTGAAGAAGCCGATCTCGGTGCGGCTGATGTCCGCTTCGCGCAGCCAGACCGAAAGGGTGGAGAAGATCAGCAGAAACGGCAGGCCCGCCGAGAATCCGAGAAACAGCATGGCGAGCACGCGCGGATGGCGGTAAACCAGCAGCGTCTCGCGCCAGCTTTTCTTGCCAGGCTCACGGGCAGGCTCATTGCCGGGCTCACGGGCGGGCTCAGCCGGCATCCTTCATCCTGCTCTGGCGCTTGCGCTCGTGGCGATCGAGGTAGCGCTTGCGCAGGCGTATCGCACGGGGCGTCACCTCGACCAGCTCGTCCTCGCCGATATAGGCGATCGCCTGCTCCAAGGACATCCGCCGGGGCGGGGTAAGCCGTACCGCCTCGTCCTTGCCGGCCGCGCGGATGTTGGTGAGCTGCTTGCCCTTCAGAGGGTTCACCTCCAGGTCCTGGCCACGGCTGTGCTCGCCGACGATCATGCCGGGATAGACCTGGACACCCGGCTCGACGAAGAGCGCGCCGCGCTCCTCCAGGTTCCACAGCGCATAGGCCACCGCCGGGCCTTGGGAGTTGGCGATGAGGACGCCCGTGCGGCGGCCGGCCATGGGTCCCTTGTGGGTCGCGTAGCCGTGGAACAGCCGGCTCAGCACGCCGGTGCCGCGGGTCGCCCCCAGGAACTCCCCGTGGTAGCCGATCAGCCCTCGCGTCGGGGCCAGGAAGGCGAGCCGCGTCTTGCCGCCGCCCGAGGGCCGCATCTCCGTGAGCTCGCCGCGCCGCTCGCTCATGGTCTCGAC
>JAUVQB010000475.1 GCA_030598385.1 Alphaproteobacteria bacterium
GTCGACAAACGCGAGCAGCGGACTGCCCTCGAGCCATGTCATGGTGAGCAGCCGATCGGTGCAGAGGTCCTCCAGGGTATCGGGAATGACGACACCCGCCTCGCCGGCCAACATGCGGGCATAGAGGTGCATGTGGCGCGCCTCCCGCTCGTAGTCGAGCTCCTCGCGCAGGCGGGCGGCCAGTTCGTGATAGACGTTCGACGGATCGATCGCCTTGTCGTAGCGGCGATAGACGGCAAAAGCGAGCTTGAGTTGCTGCAAATCGGCCTCCACCGCCGACAGCATGTCCGGATACTGCAGCTTGCACGCCAGCTCACGCCCATCCTTGGCGGTCGCCCGGTGCACCTGACCCAAGGAAGCGGCCGCCGCGGCCTCGTGGTCGAAACGCTCGAAGCGGCGCTGCCAGCCCGGGCCCAGTTCGCTGCGCATGCGCCGCTTGACGAAATTCCAGCCCATGGGCGGGGCGTTCGACTGCAATTCGCGGAGCGCCTCGGCATATTCCCGGGGCAGCGCGTCAGGAATGGTCGCCAGGATCTGTGCCGCCTTCATGAGCGGCCCCTTGAGGCCGCCAAGGGCGGAACGGAGATCCTCGGAATGGCGGCCTCTGTCGAGCCCGATGCCCAGCAGGCGCGCACCCACGACCTGCGCAGCCAAGCCGCCGACCTGGCCGCCGACCTGCACAAACCGTCGCACACGACCGCCAAGGGTCGAGTCCTCCTGGCCGAAATCCTCTTCGCTCATGAACGAGACATGGCCTTTACCAGGTGGATTGTCCAGCCTGTGCGGGCGGTTCAGCGATCGGCACGGTAGGGCGCCAAATCGATCCCTGGGTCCCGACCGGCAATCACGTCCGCCAGGATCTTGCCCGTCACCGGCCCCTGGGCCATGCCATTGTGGCCATGTCCGAACCCGAGATAAACGTCCGGCAGTCCAGCAATCGGGCCAATGACCGGCAGGGAGTCGGGCAGCGAGGGACGAAATCCGAGCCACGCGCTTTGTTCCTCGATCTCGAGGGAAGGCAGCATGCGCTTGGCGGCGCCCAGAAGTCCGCGCACTCGGCGGAAGTCCGCCGGCGCCTCGAGGCCCGCGAACTCGACCTGGCTGGTCAGCCTCGTGCCCTGCTCCATGGGCGACAGTGAGAACGACTGTTCGCCGTGAACGCTGGGCCGGCCCAACCCCGGCTCTACCGGCGGCAGCATGAGGTGATAGCCCCGCTCGGTATCCAGCGGGACCGAAGCGCCGAGTTGCCGGGCAAGATCGCGCGACCAAGCGCCCGCCGCCAGCACGATCACGTCAGTCTCTATCGCCTCCCCGGTGTCGGCCAGAACCTCATATGGCCGCCTGGCCAGCCCAAAACCGGTCACCTGTGCGATCACGAGGCGCCCGCCTCGGTTCACGAAGTCCTCGGCCAACCGCTCGACAGCGCGCCCCGGGTTTGTCACGAAAGAACAGCCCGGCATGAAGAAGCCATGTCTGAAGATCGGCGCCAGCGAAGGCTCGAGCTGGCGCAGCTCGTCGGCGTTCAGAACGTCAAACGGCACGCCCCTACGAACCATGAGTTCACGCTCGGCCGCGGTCGATGCAAAACCGGCGTCGGTTTCGAACACCTCGAGCCAGCCAACGGAACGCAACAGCTCGGTGATTTCTGCCTGAGTGGCGAGTAAGCGCCAGGCCTCCTCGACCCCGCCGTTAAGTGCCGCCAGAGCAACGGAGATGCGCTCGACACTCGACGGCCGACTGGCCAGCAGCAAGCGCAC
>JAUVQB010000326.1 GCA_030598385.1 Alphaproteobacteria bacterium
CAGGCCAATCCCGGTCAAGTGACCATCGCCAACGTCGGCAATGTGGGGTCGATGGAACGGAACAACATGCTCAAGCTGGAGCAGGCCAAGGGCTTCGAGACCAAGCAGATCAGCTTCGACAAGCCGGCCGAACGCTACGCGGCCCTGATCGGCGGCCACGTCGACGCCCTGTTCGAGCAGCCCGGCGACGTGCGCAACTTTCTCGACGCCCTGAAAATGATGCCGATCCTCACCTTCCTGGACAGCCGGCCAGATGCCTTCGCCGATGTGCCGACCCATGGAGACGTGGGTGCCGACTTCGAAGCCTTGCTTCGATTCCGCGGGTTCTACGCCAAGAAGGGCGTGCCCGACGACCGGCTCACCTATCTGGAACAGGTCTTCGCGGCCGGCTTTCAGCACGATTCCTTCCAAGCCTTCAACGAAAAGAAATACATGCACCTGATCGACAGCTACCGGAACACAGAGGATTCCGTCTCGCTGCTGAACGGCGCGGTCGAGACCTATCAGGCGGTCTATCAGGAGCTGGGGTTGGCCCAGTAGCCGATCCTCGTGGCACGGCTTACGGCCGGGTGCGATCGCAAATCCAGGCTATTTGAACGGAGACAGGTCATGGGCGCCTCCGGCAAGCCGAAGTTGACCCTCTGCCTGGAGTGGGGATTCTGGGTCGCACTGGCCGCGGCCGGCTATTGGCTCACCTTCGAATTCGACGAGCCCCTGGACATATACGAGTTCGGGGCGAGCGGGTGGCCCCGTTTCATACTCGTCTGCATCGTCGTTGGCGCCACCTTGCAGTTGGTCTTGGGGTTGCAAAATGAGCGCCGGGACGCCGCGGGACCGCCAGTCGACGACGCGCCGGCGGAGCCGGCGGAGGGCGAGACCGGCCGGGCCATCAGTCCGATCTTGGTCGGCATCTTCGTCCTTCCCTTGGCTTATCTGCTGCTGTTGCCACGGACCGGGTTCTTCCTGACCACGCCGTTTTTCATCCTGGCGTTCCTCTGGGTCCTCCAGGTGCGAAAGGTCCGCCTTCTTCTCGGCGTGACGGCGACGGTCTACGGTCTCGTGCTGCTGATCTTCGTCCGCCTGTTTTACGTCGCGCTGCCCGTCGGCAATTGGCCGGTGTTCTACGACATCAACAATTGGATCGTCGTGGCGGTGCGTAACTTCTTGGCCGGAGGCTGAGGCGGTGGAGGACTTCCTGCAGGGCACCCTGCTGTTTGTGACCGATCCCACCGCCCTGCTGCTCTTCGCCTGCGGCCTCCTGGGCGGCATGCTGTTCGGCGCCATTCCCGGCGTCAACATGCTGACCCTCGGCGCGGTTATCCTGCCGTTCACCATCGGCATGGAACCCAAGCACGCCATCATGCTGTTCTCGGTGATCTACGTCTCGGGCGTGTTCGGCGGCGCCATCACCGCCATCCTGTTCAACATCCCGGGGGCGCCGGAGAACGCGCCCACCTGTTTCGACGGCTATCCCATGACCCAGCAGGGTCGCGCCGGCAAGGCGATCGGCGCGGCGGTGTCGTGCTCGGCCCTGGGCGGCGTCGGCTCGGCGATCTTGATGATGGCGGCGACCCCGGCGATCGCCGATTGGGCGGTGCACGCCTTCGGCCCGCCGGAAGTCTTCGCGCTCATTTTTTTCGGCCTTTGCGTCTCCGCTTCGGTCGGCGCCCGGACTCTCTGGAAGGGTTGGCTCTCGGTGTTTCTCGGCCTGCTGTTGGCCACGGTGGGCACCGATCCCGCCGGCGGCCTCGGCCGCTTCGATTTCGGCTCCTATTACCTCCTGGCCGGCATCCACTTCATTCCTCTCATTCTCGGTTTCTTCGCCATCTCGGAGGTCTTCACCCAGGCCGAGAAGATCGTCGCGGGGACCCGCGAGCGCCCCAAGGCAAGCCTCGAGTTTCCCAGCCTGAGAGAGTTCTGGGCCTTGCGCTATACGGTGTCGCGGTCCATGGGACTCGGCTTCTTCGCCGGCATTTTGCCGGGCATCGGTGCAACGCTGGCCGCCTTTCTCGGCTACAACGAGGCGGTGCGCTGGTCGAAGACGCCGGAAAAGTTCGGCAAGGGCGAGCTAGCCGGCGTGGTCGCCTCGGAGACGGCCAACAATGCGGCGACGGGGGCGGCCATGATCCCGCTGCTCGCGCTCGGCCTGCCGGGCGGCGCGCTCACCGCCATGATGTTGGGCATCTTCCAGATTCACGGCATGGAGCCCGGACCGCTCATCTTCATCAACAGCAAGGAACTGGTTTGGATCACCTTCTCCGCCATGTTCTTCGCCAACATTGCGATCCTCGGCTTGGGCTGGGTGCAAACCAAGACCGTGGTCCACCTGCTGCGCGTGCCGTTCCGCTGGCTGGCTCCGGGTATTCTGCTGTTGGCCACCGTGGGGGCGTTTGCGCTCAGGAACCTGCTGGTCGACGTCTGGATCATGTATCTGGCCGGAATCGTCGCCTATTTCCTGCGCAAGACCGGCTATTCGGCGGCCGGCATCGTGCTCGGGCTCATTCTCGGCAAGATCGGGGAATCCATGTTCATCAAGTCCATGCAGATCATGGACTACGACTTCCTGGGATTCGCGGAGCGGCCGATTGCCGCCGTGCTGATCGCGGCCGGCTTCGCCACCATGGTGGCGAGCGCGGTGCGCCATTGGCGGCGTTCCAGGAACGGCGCGGGCGGCTGAGCGATGCGGCAGCGAGGACACGACATGGGACAGGCAGACTATTTGGAGCAGACGCCGGGGTCCGGCCGCCAGGATATCGTCGCCGGTCTTGTGGCGCGGTCCCGCGCCGCCATGGCGGCTTTTCGCAACGACGACCAGGCGGCCGTCGACGATGCGGTCACCGCGCTTGCCTGGTCGATCTACCAGCCGGATCGTGCCCGCGAGCTGG
>JAUVQB010000449.1 GCA_030598385.1 Alphaproteobacteria bacterium
AACCTTGCCTGGCCGACGGCGGAGATCGCCGTCATGGGCCCGAAAGGCGCGGTGGAGATCATCTTCCGGGCGGATCTCGGCGATTCCGAGAAGATCGCGGCGCGGACCGAGGAATACCGCCAGAAGTTCGCCAACCCCTTCGTCGCCGCCTCACGCGGCTACATCGACGATGTCATCATGCCCCACGGCACCCGCCGGCGGATCTGCCGCTCGCTCGCCATGCTGCGCAACAAGAAGATTGAAGAGCCTTATAAGAAGCACAACAATTTACCGCTTTAAGGTTCGTTCTTGAAGTATTTTATGAAGATTGATCGCGATCAAGGCGAACCGCGCGAGAGCGGCTAAGTTCGCCCTTGGGGGCGTGACAGACGGGCCGCTTGGCGATACACCAGATGCTGAGCCAAAAGGTTCGGACATGCGGTCCTTTGGGCCGCTCGTGAAAAACCAGGTGGGGGCGATGGGGGCCGGCGCACGTCAGAAGACGAAGCAAGCCAAGGCTGCGCCGGCGAAGGCCCGCGCCAAGGCTCCCGCAAAGGCAGAACAGCCGGCCCCCTTCGCCAAGCTGCTGATCGCCAACCGGGGCGAGATCGCCTGCCGCATCATCCGCTCTTGCCGCCGTCTCGGCATCAAGACAGTCGCGGTTTTTTCCGAAGCGGACCGGGACGCGCTTCATGTGGAGATGGCCGACGAGGCCATCGCCATCGGGCCGGCCGCCTCGGCCGAAAGCTATCTGGTGATCGATAGAATCGTCGCGGCCTGCAAGGAGAGCGGCGCCGACGCGGTCCATCCGGGCTTCGGCTTCCTGGCGGAGAACCCGGCCTTCGTCGAGGCCCTGGAGGCGGCCGGCATCGTCTTCGTCGGCCCGCCCACCGGCGCCATCGCGGCGATGGGCGACAAAATCGAGTCGAAACGCCTGGCCCAGGCGGCGGGGGTCAGCATCGTGCCGGGCCACATGGAGCTGATCGAGGACGCCGAAGAGGCCGTCAGGATCAGCCGCGAGGTCGGCTATCCGGTGATGATCAAGGCGTCGGCCGGCGGCGGCGGCAAGGGCATGCGCCTCGCCGCCGACGACGAGGAGGCGCGCGAGGGTTTCCGCGCCGCCCGCAGCGAGGCCAAGTCCAGCTTCGCCGACGACCGGGTGTTCATCGAGAAGTTCATCGAGGAGCCGCGGCACATCGAGATCCAGGTGCTGGCCGACAGCCACGGCAACGCGATCCATCTGGGCGAGCGCGAATGCTCGATCCAGCGCCGCCACCAGAAGGTGATCGAAGAGGCGCCCTCGCCGCTGCTCGACCCGGCCACCCGCGCGGCCATGGGCGCCCAGGCCGTGGCGCTCGCCGAGGCGGTGGACTACCGCTCGGCCGGCACCGTCGAGTTCATCGTCGACAAGGACAAGAACTTCTATTTCCTGGAGATGAATACCCGCATCCAGGTGGAGCACCCGGTCACCGAGTTGATCACCGGACTCGACCTGGTGGAATGGATGATCCGGATTGCCGCGGGCGAGCCCTTGGGCCTGGCCCAGGACGAGGTGGCCTTGAACGGCTGGGCGCTGGAGGCCCGGGTTTATGCCGAGGATCCCTCGCGCGGTTTCCTGCCGTCGATCGGCCGCCTAGTACATTACCGCGAGCCCACCGCCGCCGACCTGCCCGACGGGACCGCCGTCCGCGTCGACAGCGGCGTGGTCGAAGGCTCCGAGGTCACCATGTTCTACGATCCCATGATCGCCAAGGTGGTGACCCACGGGCCCGACCGCGCGGCGGCCGTCGCCGCCATGCAAGGCGCGCTCGATGCCTTCCTTCTGCGCGGGGTCCAACACAACATGAACTTCCTCGCCGCGGTCATGTCCCAGCCGCGGTTCCGCGAGGGCCGGCTCACCACCAACTATATCGCCGAAG
>JAUVQB010000310.1 GCA_030598385.1 Alphaproteobacteria bacterium
AGGTACGCTGCCTGACCCATGATCTTTGGGAGGAGTTGGGCAACCAGATGTACCTCTACCTGCGCTCGGTCACCATCGAGGACGTGATCAAGCAACGTGTTTTGGCGACCTGCGGCGCTTTGCCGGTCGACGAGGCCGCGGCGAAGCCGCCCGCCGGTTGACCGCCGGTCGACCGCTGTACGTGTCGTGAGGCCCGGCCCGCCATGGCTCCCAGGGCTTATCTCGATTACAACGCCACCGCCCCGATCCGTCCGGCCGCTGCGGCGGCGGTAAACGAGGCGCTCGCGCTCGGCGGCAATCCCTCCTCCGTCCATGGCTTCGGCCGCGCCGCCCGGGCGCGGCTGGAGGACGCCCGCGACTCCGTGGCCGCCCTGGCCGGTGCGCGCCCGGAACAGCTGGTCTTCACCTCTGGCGGCACCGAGGCCAACAATTTGGCGCTTTCCTGGGCCCGCGAGGGCCGTGTCCTGGTTTCGGCCGGCGAGCACTCTTCGATCCTGGAAGCCGCGCCCCGGGGTGAACGCGTCCCGCTCAAAGGTGACGGCCAGGTCGATCTCGCCGCCCTGGAGGAACTCCTCGCCAAGACGCCTCTGCCGTCGCTCGTCTCCCTCATGCTCGCCAACAACGAGACCGGCGTCATTCAGCCCCTGGCAGAAGCCGCGCGCCTGGCCCGCGCGGCCGGTGTGCCGGTCCATTGCGACGCGGTTCAGGCCGCCGGCAAGGTGGCGCTGGATACCGAGGACCTCGGCGTTCAACTGTTGAGCCTTTCGGCCCACAAGATCGGCGGGCCGGCTGGCGTCGGGGCGTTGGTCGTGGCCGAGGACCTCGCCCTCGAACCGCTGTTGCGCGGCGGCGGACAGGAGCGCCGTCGGCGCGCCGGGACCGAGAACCTGGCCGGTATCGCCGGTTTCGCGGCCGCGGCCCGCGAAGCCGCCGGCGAGCTCTCCCAGTTCGCCCGACTGGCGCGCCTGCGCGATCGCATCGAGGCCGAGGCGAAGGCCATTGCGCCGGGGGTCCGGGTCTTCGGCGACGACGCGGCGCGCCTGGCCAACACCTCCTGCCTGGCGATGCCCGGCGTCCGGGCGGAAACCCAGGTGATGGCGCTCGACCTGGCCGGCGTGGCGGTGAGCGCGGGCGCGGCCTGCTCGTCGGGCAAGGTGGCGCCGTCACACGTGCTGCAGGCCATGGGGGTGGGGGCTGAACTCGCTGACGGCGCCATCCGGGTCAGCCTCGGATGGGCGAGCGGGCCGGAGGATGTGGATCTGTTCCTTGCGGCCTGGGCCGAGCTCTATGCCAAGACGCGCCAGGCCAACCGTGGGGCGAACCGCGGGGCTGGCCCGCAGGGCCGTGACGACGCCCTGGCCAGCGCCGATCCCTCGGGTTACCTAGATGACGGGACCTAGTGGCGGGAGCCAAAGACCTTGCCGAAGCTTTTATTTATCGAGCCCGACGGGACCCGCAGGGACGTGGACGCGCCGCTCGGCCTGTCGATCCTCGAAATCGCCCATCGCAACGACATCGACATCGAGGGCGCCTGCGAGGGTTCGCTCGCCTGCTCGACCTGTCACGTCATCGTCGACCCGGACTGGTTCGGCCGCTTGGAAGAGCCCTCGGAGGACGAGGAGGACATGCTGGACCTCGCCTTCGGTCTGACCCCGACCTCGCGCCTGGGCTGCCAGATCATCATCACCGAGGAGTTGGATGGCCTGACCGTCACCCTCCCGGCCGAGACCTTCAGCCAACTGCTCGGTTAGCGCGGGGTCAGGTCTTGAACCTTCGGTCGCTAGGGGCCGACAGGCTCCGTTCCGCCGGCCTCGGCGGCGCCGACCGGGATGGAAATGGTGCGGCGGATGCAATTCTACGGAAGATGATCGCCTACTCCCTGTTTCCGGCTAATATGCCGTAATCGCTGAAGCGGAGGACGGAACATGAGAACGCTGCTTCTTGCCGGTGCCTTCATGGTCGTGATCGCTGGCCCGGCCCTTGCTTGCCGAGGGACCACTGAATTCCCCCAAGCCTTCGAACAGCTCGAGCAGTCGAATATCTCGCCGGAGCGGAAGAAGGAACTCAGGGAACAGCTAAGCCAGGGCCAGTCGATGCACGATGACGGGCACAATCAGGGCGACATGAGCCAAATGGGCGGGTCGCTTCAGCTTCTCGACGAAGTCTTGAAGGAATTCGGCCAGTAAACATCCGGTTTGCGCGGCAGTCGTGAGTCGCGCTTGGTGAGCACAGTAGGGTGCGGTCGCGTGCCTCTAGATCGGCTCCGGCCCGGGCCCAAAGCCTCTCATCGCTTGTCCTGGCTCATTTTTGCCGGCAGGCGGCGGGCCTTGCATGGCCTGCCGCTAGGGGGAGACGGGCACCGTTCCGACGGCCTCGGCGGCGATGGCCGCAAAGATCTCGTCGAGCTCGACGGCGAGCGCCGCCAGCGCCTCGCCACCGTCCTCGTAGGGCGCGAAGACCGCGCTGGGGGCGCGATAGGCGAGGCTGGCAGAGCCGTCCGCGTTTGCCGTGACGTAGAAGCGAATGGGCGCTTCGATGCCCGCCGCGATGCTTGCCTCCAGCATGCGTACCGCGAAATCGTTCCGATAGACGCCCAGCACCATGTTGCCGGGGATGGTGAGGCCCCGGCTGGCCGCGCCCTTGCTGGCGCTGGCCCGGGTGACCACGAACAGGCCATTGGCTTTGACCGCCGCTTCCACCCGGCCGATCAGGGTCTTGAAGTCGTGCTGGGTCGTGATGGTGGCGAAACCCTCGGGTGCGGCGCGAGCGCCTTGCACCATGGCGAGGATCGCCATGGCGGCGAGCAGGCCGGTGAAGCTTCGGCGAAGAGCGGTCATGGGGATCTCCCGGCGGTTGGACGGTGGGCCCAGGCAGCCTCGCCGCATGGGGCGTATAACGCAGCTTCCTTATAGCCCGAACTGCGCCGCCGCGCTTGTGCCTGGCGTGAAACGCTCCCATCTTTGCACTCATGGTCGAGCCTTTCAGCGACGCGCCCGAG
>JAUVQB010000393.1 GCA_030598385.1 Alphaproteobacteria bacterium
AACATCACGCCGGTGACCATCGAGGAGGAGATGAAGCGCTCCTATCTCGATTACGCCATGAGCGTGATCGTGGCGCGCGCCTTGCCCGATGTGCGCGACGGCCTGAAGCCGGTCCACCGGCGCATCCTCTACGCCATGAAGGAGGGCGGATACGACTGGAACCGGACCTACCGCAAGTCGGCGCGCATCGTCGGCGATGTGATGGGCACTTACCACCCGCACGGCGATCAGGCGATCTACGACGCCATGGTCCGCATGGCGCAGGACTTCGCCCTGCGCCTCATGCTGGTGGACGGTCAGGGCAACTTCGGCTCGATGGACGGCGACCCGCCGGCGGCCATGCGCTACACCGAGGTGCGCCTCACCCGCGCGGCGAGCGACGCCCTGCTCGAGGACATCGAGCGCGACACGGTCGATTTCCAGGCTAATTACGACGAGACCTCGAAGGAGCCGGTGGTCCTTCCGGCGGCGATCCCCAACCTGCTGGTCAACGGCGCCGGCGGCATCGCGGTCGGCATGGCGACCAACATTCCGCCGCACAATCTGGGCGAGGTGATCGACGCCTGTTGCGCCTATATCGAGGACCCGGCGATCTCCATCGACGAGCTGATGGCCTACGTCCCGGGACCGGACTTTCCGACCGGCGCGATGATCCTCGGCAAGGCGGGCATTCGCGAGGCTTATCACCTGGGCCGCGGATCGGTGGTCATGCGCGGGCGGGCGACCATCGAGGAGATCCGCAAGGACCGCGAGGCCATCGTCATCACCGAGATCCCGTACCAGGTCAACAAGGCCCGGATGATCGAGCGCATGGCCGATCTGGTGCGCGTGAAGACCATCGAGGGCATCGCCGACCTGCGCGACGAGAGCGACCGCCACGGCCTCAGGGTGGTCGTCGAGCTGCGCCGGGACGCCATGGCCGACGTGGTCCTCAACCAACTCTATCGCCACACGGCGCTGCAATCGACCTTCGGCGTGAACCTTCTGGCGCTGAATGGCGGCCGGCCGGAGGTGCTCGACCTGAAGCGCGTGATCGCCGCCTTCGTTGCGTTCCGCGAGGAGGTCATCACCCGGCGCACGGTGTTCGAGCTGGAAAAGGCCCGTGCCCGGGCCCACGTGCTGGTCGGCCTCGCCATCGCCGTCGCCAACATCGACGCGATCGTCGCCCTGATCCGCGCCGCCCCCGATCCGGCGAGCGCCCGCGCGGGACTGATGGCGCAAGCGTGGCCGGCAAGCAACGTGGCGCCGCTCATCCGTCTGATCGACGAGCCGGGCTACGAGCTGGCCGAAGACGGCACCTACCGCCTGTCCGAGACCCAGGCCAAGGCGATCCTGGAATTGCGGCTGCAGCGCCTGACCGGACTCGAACGCAACAAGATCGGCGAAGAGCTGCAAGGCCTGGCGGAGAAGATCGTCGAGTACCTGGCGATCCTCGACTCCCGCGAGCGCCTGCTCGGCATCCTGCAGGGCGAGCTCCTGTCGATGAAGGAGCGTTTCGGCGACCCGCGGCGCACGGTCATCGAGGAGCTCGAATTCGAGCAGGACATTGAGGACCTGATCCCGCGCGAGGACATGGTGGTCACCGTCTCCCACGGCGGCTACATCAAGCGGGTGCCGCTCTCCACCTATCGCGCCCAGCGGCGCGGCGGCAAGGGCCGGGCCGGCATGTCGACCCGCGAGGAGGACGTCGTCAGCCAGGTTTACGTGTGCAACACCCATACCCCCGTGCTGTTCTTCTCCTCGCGCGGCATCGTCTACAAGCTCAAGGTCTATCAACTGCCGCTCGGCACCCCCCAGGCGCGCGGCAAGGCGCTGGTCAACCTGCTGCCGCTGCTGGCCGAAGAGACCATCACCACCACCATGCCCATGCCCGAGGACGAGGAGACCTGGGGCGACATGTACGTCATGTTCGCCACCACGAACGGCACCGTGCGGCGCAATCGCCTCTCCGACTTCACCCGGATCCAGGCCAACGGCAAGATCGCCATGAAGCTGGACGAGGAAGGCTCGCGCCTGGTCAACGTGCAGACCTGCGGCGAGGACGACGACGTGCTGCTGGCCAGCGCCAAGGGCAAATGCATCCGCTTCGCGGTGCCCGAGGTTCGGGTCTTTTCCGGCCGCAACTCGGTCGGCGTGCGCGGCATCAGGCTGGCCAAGGGCGACCAGGTCATCTCC
This sequence comes from Alphaproteobacteria bacterium, assembly GCA_030598385.1. Lineage (GTDB taxonomy): Bacteria > Pseudomonadota > Alphaproteobacteria > Kiloniellales > JAKSDN01 > CALJXB01. The sequence continues at coordinate 2,176 of JAUVQB010000393.1, forward strand.
ATGACCGTCGTGCGCCATATGGGCCTCTCGGTGGAGGAGCGCGACGCCTATCTGCGCCTGGCCGGGGCCCGGCGGCGTGGCGAGAATGGGGAGA
>JAUVQB010000229.1 GCA_030598385.1 Alphaproteobacteria bacterium
AACGCCCCTCCTCATAGGCTCGCCGTCTTCGCGGCCCGGGGGTGGCTTTGCGGCGGCAGGCTATACGCCAACCACCCATTGCGTCAAAGCCTGCAAAATCTTATAGCGGCTGGACGGGAGAAAAAAGGCACAAACGCGAAGGAGCTCTGCCCCCCAGTCGAGCCGGGCGGCCAGGCAAACCTCTTTATTGTCTTGGGAAACCGGGCGCTGTGCGGCGAACCGCAGCCAGCCTTGCTAGAGTGATTTTGCTTCGCTGAGTTTCGGCGCCGGCCCACTCCCCCTCCCGGCCACCCTTAGCATACGATGTCGTGGGCGCGCGAAGCGCGAGTGCTACGCACTGGGCCGGCGCCGATCAACACAGATCCGCTTTAGTCGGCCGTTTCGGCCACCTCGACACCCGAGTCAAGGCCGGGGATCAGCCATTGGCCGTCGGCCTCGCGGCAAGACAATCCGGGATAGACGCGCGCTCCCTGCGCGTCCGACCAGGTCTGCGCGAAGGTTCGGCAGGTCTTTTCCACCCCAGACACCGCTTGCGGGCCAGGAGTGATGGTGACCTTGGTCGCGATAGCGGAGCTTGTCCAGCTCGTCTCCTCGCCGGGCGCCGCCATCTCGAGCGCGTGCTCGAGGGCCCAGCCGAGGCCGGCGCGCGCGGCGGGTGGCCATTCGCTGGTGCTCGGCACGATGGCCAGTAGCTCGCTGCGCCGGCTGAGCCGTCGCGACCCGTCGATCTCCTCGTACAGGACGTAATGGCGGACCTCCTGCGCATAATGCCAGGTCCGCTGAAGCCGCTCCCCGCCAGGCTCGGCCAGGCCGTCACAGACCAACCGGCGGGTCTGGAACACGCCGGCCCGCACAGTGAGCTCAGACTCGCCTTCGAGCCGGCAACGCCAACTTTCGTTCAACTGGCTTCTGCTGTCGGGGCGCGTTCTGTGCTCGACCAAGGTCGTGGCCGACAAGGTCATCTCCGCGCCGGCTTCCTGCGGCCAGAAATCGCCCGGCGCAGCGTCGACCGTGCGCTTGCCGCTGGCCTCGGAGGAGACCCAGGAGAGGCGCGGAATCAAAAAGTTTTCGTAGGCCACGGAATGGCCGTTCTTGCTCGACTTCCAATGAACCTGCTCGCCGTCGACCTTGAGCACCGTCCGCACCTCGCCGTCGGCATAGACATAGCGGCTGCCGACCTCGTAACCCGGCGCCGGCGCAGGGACGGCATCGGACGTGGTCCGCGCGGCGGCCTCGACCTTGTCCCCGGCCTCGTCTCGGGGCGGCCGGTCGGTATCGGACGACCCGTCAAGCCGCGCCAGAAAGGCTTCGGAAACCCGGCCGTCGACCGGCAGCCCGACGACCACCTGATAGCGCCGGATAGCCCCCCTCGTCTTGGGGCCCATCGCGCCGTCGATCGGGCCGGGCTCGTAGCCCAGATCGGCGAGTTGTTTTTGCACTTTGGTGATCAGCGCTGCGCCGAGCGCGACCTCATCGCCAATCGCGGCAGTGACCGGCTCGTCTCCGCCCTCAAGCTCGGCAGCGGCGGTCTCCGGCGTCTCGTCTGGATTGAACGACCAGGCCTGGATCTGTGATATGGACTCATTCAGGGACTCGCAGCCGGCCAACGCCAGCGCGCAAATTGCCCAGGCTACAGCCACCCGAACGATCGGAGCGACGCCATGAACCGTCGAGCGCTGTGAGCCGCTGGCCATCGCATTTGCCTCTTATGCTTTTGTTCTGCCGGCACCATCTCCCACCTCGCCGCCCGCCGGCAGCGGCACGATCGAATGCGCCTCGATCAGGTCTATTCACTTGGGGTTAACATTTCGTGCACCCTGGGCGAATTGCCCGGCCCTTGCCGTTAGGCGACGCGGCTCGCGGATACCCGGCGCAGAGTGCGATCCTTGGGGAATATGATGGTGACCGTGGTGCCGGCACCGACCTCGCTGTCGATGTACAGCTCCGCCCCGTGCAGCTTCACCAGCTTGTGCGCAAGGGCCAAGCCGAGGCCGGAGCCTTCATACTTCCGGCCGAGCGAGCTGTCCGCCTGACTGAACGGCTGGAGCACCTGGCTTAGACGTTCGGAATCGATGCCAACGCCGTTGTCCGACACCTGTAGGGTCATCCGGCCCTGCCGATCCGATTTTGCGCAGAATGCAACCCGACCGCCGGCGCGGGTGAATTTGACCGAGTTCAGCAGGAGATTCAGCACGACCTGCTTGAGCGCCCGGGGATCGGCCTTGAGTTGGGGCAGGTCACGCGCAAGGTCGATGGTCAGCTTGAGCCCCGCCGCACTGGCCTTTTCGCGGATGATCGGCTCCACCGCCTGGATGATCCCTTCGATCTCGACTGACTCCACCGACAAGGTGAAATCGTCGCCGTCGATCTTGGTGAGCTCCAGGATGTCGTTGATCCGGGCGAGAAGCTCGGTTCCGCTGGTCCGAATGTAGTCGACGTATTCCCGGTACTTGTCGTTGCCCAATGGGCCCAGCGACTCGCCGTGGAGGACCTCGGAAAACCCGATAACGGCATTCAATGGGGTGCGCAGCTCGTGACTCATCATGGCCAGGAAGTCGGTTTTCGCCCGGTTGGCGATCTCCGCTCGCTTCTTGGCGTCGCGCAATTTGCGCTCGGCCCGCGCGCGCGCGCGGACCTCTGATTCCAAGGCCGCGTTGGTCTCGCGCAGGTCCTTAGTCCGCCTGGTGACCGCACGCTCGACGAGGCGGGTTCTGATGTGGGAAGAGGCCAGATGCTGTGCCAGCCAGAGCGTAACCAGGAACCCGAATGCCAATACGCCCCAGGCCGCCGCCTGCAGGTTGCCCGGGAGCGTATTGTCGGCGGGCTTGGCCACGATGGACCAGTCCTGCCCCGCGATCGCGTGGCGCGTGACCGCGAAGAGGCCGTCCCGAACCTCCGCTTCGGCGAGCGGCGACGCGGCTCCGCTGCGACCGGACGCCGGATAGAACGTCACTAGTCGACTGCCGGACTCGGCATTGTCATTATAGATATAGACATCGAGGCCGGCGGCGGCGGCCGGGCCGGGCATGGCCGAGGCAATGAGATCGGGCAAAGCAATCGAGGCCCGGGCGAAGCCCAATAGCATCCTTTGCCGTTCGGCAATCGACTGAGGAACGTCGCCGGAGCGATAAACCGGAAGCACAACCACGAAGCCAGCCACGCCGGGGCCGAAACCGGCGCCCGGATGGGAGATCGCGACGCGGCCGGAATCTCGGGCGCCGAGGAGAATCTCCAGGTCCGCCGGGCGGCCGGCGAGATCAATTCCCAGCAGATCGACGTTGCCCTCGAAGGGTTCGACGTAGAAGGCCGGGAAATGGGCTTGTCGCATCGGGGCCGGCACCGGTTCGCCGCTGGCGTTCGTATCCTTGAACTGAAAACCGAAAAGGCCGTCATCCCGGGCACGAGTCTCGAATGCCTCGCGCTCTCCGGCCGGCACCCAGGGCACCCAGGTGAGTGCCGTTACCCCGGGAAAGCGCGGCAGGGTATCGCGGGCAAACTCGAAGAATTCCCACCGATCGACGTTCTTGGAGGCGGCGAAGAAGGCGCCGACGGCGTTCACGACCTCCAGGTAGCGCTCGAGGCTCTGGCTGACCGCCCCGGTCAGTGGCACGGCCGCGCCCTCGAAGCTC
>JAUVQB010000074.1 GCA_030598385.1 Alphaproteobacteria bacterium
CCATGCGGAGGGCCGGAATGCCTTGGCCGACGATCTCTTCATCCAGCGAAAAGATCGCTGTACTGCCCTTGGGATATGCGACACATCCACTGTGACCGGAGCAATTCCCGCCTGAACATTTGTCGTTAGATGGGGAACGCTTGGATGCCTGCTTTTCATGCGGTGGACGATTTCTACCGCCGACATCGCAATGTCCGCTTCTGGCTATAAGCGGAAGTTCCGACCACCTCCGCGCCACGTCCGCTTATCCCCCAACAGGCGACATTCGCTGAACGATGACTCCCTCACCGGGCGCCTCTTTTTCTTTGTTCACGACAGAGTCGTTGTGTGACTTCTGAACCATTCCAGCACGACTTCTCGCTCGTACCGAATGATCCTCGAGGTCACTCGCATGAAGGGCGGGCCGAAACCGATCTTTCGCGCTCGGCAATACCATTCATTCGTCAGGCCGGTCATTTCGGCGACCTGATCTGTCGTCAATAGAGGTGGGAATTCTTTGCGGACGAGTTCTTTGTGGGCAATTACCGAATCCATATCCTTGCTCCTGGATGTCGGCTCGACCGCGTCCGACGGAAGACAAGGAAGGATTGGCGCAGGCCTGCACGCCCCTTTGATGACGATCACAGTAACCTGTTTTCACTCGACAATCAAGGACGCTGTTTGTTAAGTGCCTGAAAAACCAGAGACATCGTTTAAACGCAGGCTAATCGCGTTGGCTGCCTCGCGGGTCGCGATGTTGAAATTGTAGTGGTCAATCGCCGCCTCCCTCGTCACGTCACCCCTCAGCCACATCCGCACGTCGCGCTCGATCCCGGCCTGGGCAGCCACCGACGTGAACCACCGGCGCATGTCGTGCTGATTGCAGTGGGGGAGGGCATCGAGGTGGTCAATCGGGCCGGGGCGTTTAAACGACGGGAGGCAGAACGTGTCATCATACCGCCGCACCGACTCGAACAACGCAACCGAGTGATCGGAGAGCGGGAACGTGCGTGCCTCGCCATTCTTGAGGCGGTCAACTCGCATCGTGCCTTCGTTGAGGTCGACCGCGTTCCATTCCATGGTGCGCAGGTTCGTCGAACGGAGCCCGGTGTGCAGCAGTAGCTGCCATGCCGCCCGCTTCACCGGATTGCTGACAGCGAGCACGTCGCACATGACGATCTCTAAATCCTCGCACCTGACACGCCTCGGGCGCAGTGTGTGCAACGCTGTGACCGCGCTCGTGGGATCGCGCTTCAGTTCGTCGTGGCGGGTGGCGTATTTGTTGACGCAGCGCAGGACGGTCACGAGTTTATTTGCGACTCCCGGGCGGTCGCGCAACGAATTGAACCTCTCCTCGACGGCATAGGTCGTCAGCGCGACGAGCGGTGCCTCAAGCCAGTCGGGAGCGTGTCGACGGAACAGGTCGCGGTAATCGCGTTCCGTCCCAGCAGCCAGCTTCCCGGCCTCGCGTCGATGTTCGATATAGGCATCCAGGTGATCCTGTAGCGTCGCCTCCGGCTGGTCGGCCGCTGGCGCGAACGTTGTCCCGTTCGCCGTCATGCGAGCGCGCTCGACGTTCATCTCCGGGAACGTCCCGAGCTTGACCTGTCGCACCTTGCCGCCCTCGCGACGATTGAGGTACCACGTCTTCTTCGTCGCGCCCGCCATCAACCTCAACCCACGGACGGCACGCTTGCTGCTGTCGGAATACCAAGTCGCCTTCTTGACGTTGATCGAGGCGAGATTTTGGTTGTTGAAAGCGATCTTCGGCATAACCGGTCCTTTTGTTTTGCAACACATTTTGCAACAAATCGGACCGGCATGATACGATAAGATACGTTGAAAATCAATTAAGCAACTGATTTACCTTATGAAAATCAACGACGTTTGGTGAGATTTGGTTTAAGGCGCTTAATTACGAATGTGATGCTCTACCAATTGAGCTAAGGCGGCGCCGCCGGATGACCCCGGGGCCTCTCGTCGCCCGCGCGGCCAATCGGCCGCCGGCATGAGGCGGGGCGGAACCTAGTCCAGCCGGGGGCGTCGCGTCAATGTCGCGGGCGGCTAAGTGTTTCCGCTTCGCTTGCGTCTCTGCACCAGCCCACTCCCCCTCCCGTCCACCCAAAGCCATTGTACGCTGTGGGTGGACGGGAGGGGGAGTGGGCTGGTGCAGCAACACAAAACTTACGTCGTCGCCCGTCGGGCCTCCTCGGGCTTGCTCGCCTCCTCGACCGGCGGGGCCGGGATTGGCTCGGCGGGCGCCGTCTCCGGCGCGGGCCCGGCTTCTCCGGCGGCAGGCGGCGCGGCGTCCTCGCCGTTGGTCAGCACCTCGACCGGCTCGGCCGGCAGGACGGCGGGCTCCGCAGATACCTGGGTGACCACCCCGGCCACGGGCGCCTCGAGCGGCACCCGGGGCGGGGTGTGCCAGGCGAGCCCGTCGTAGGCGTCGCAGGCGCCGCAGCGCGGCTGCCACTCTCTCGCGAGCGCCCCGCAGCTATCGCACACCCAGGCCGGGTCGGGCAGCGCCTCGCCGGCCCGCATCAGCCATTCGCGGGCCTTGTCGAGGTCGCCGTGCTCGGCCTCCTCCAGGCGCGCCATGAGGCGGCACACCCGGTCGGTCACGCCGGCCTCGCCCGCCTCGCCGAGATGGCGGCGCGCCTCGCCCCAGAGCTTGGCGTCGAGCGCCGCCTCGGCCAGCGCCAAGAGGCTCTCCGGATGCTTGGCGGCGGCGGCGACCAGCTTGCCCACCTGGTTCAGCCATTCGATGCCGGCCTTGCCGGGCCGCGCCGGGCCATAGGCCGCGATCAGCGCCGGATGGGGTGCCGCCGCCCAGGCCTTCTCGAGCATGCGCGCGGCCGCGCCCTGGCGCCCGCTGCCGACCAAGAGCTCGGCCAAAAGCACGCTAGCCGGCACCAGGTCCGGCGCCGCCTTGTGGGCCTGCTTGACCAGCTTCAGGGTCTGGGCGGGATCGCTGGCGCGCTGGCTCTTGTAGGCCCGCTCCAGCAGCACGACGGCGTGCTTGCGGGTCGCCTCGGTCGCCGGCAGGAGCTTGCCGTGGGCGGCGTCCCGGGCGGCCCGCTCGGCGCCCTCCAGGTCGCCCGCCTGCTCGCTCAGGTCGAACAGGGTTTCCAGCACCCAGGGGGTGTTGGGCTTGAGCGTGTGGGCCGAGCGCGCGTACTCCAGGGCCGCCGGCTCGTCGCCGTCGCGCAGCGCCTGGGTGATCAGCCCGCGCAGGCCCAGGAAGCGGGTCTCGTCGCGCTCCAGCATGGCGGTGAAGTAGCGCTTGGCCGCCTGGTCGTCGCCGTCCAGTTGGGCGGCCTGGGCCGACAGCAGCATGGTGAGCGGTGGGGCGTCCAGCAGCTCGTCGGCCTTGCGGGCCCAGCGCTGGGCCTCGACCGCCTCGCCGGCGGCGACCGCCACCATGCCCTGGGTCAGCGCCCGGTAGCCGCGTTTCTCGCGGTTCGCCTTGAGCTTCCGGCCGATATCCCCGGGCGTCCGCTTGATGCCGCCCCAGGAGCGATAGAGGATCGCCACGAGAACGGCCACCAGGCCGGCGGCCAGCAGCAGGATGCCGACCGAGGTGTCGACCCGGTAGCCCTGCCAGACCAAGCTGACCTGGCCCGGCTGCTTCTCCGCCAGGTACCAGGCGATGGCGACCAGAACCGCAACCTTCACGCTGAACCAGAGTGCGCGCGTCATAGCCTCAGCCTCCCGTCGCCAGTTGCCCGGCCAGGAGGCCGTTCAGCCGCGTGATGGCGGCATCGGCCGCGACTCGCTGTTGCGCCCGCTGGCGCCAGGTGTCGGCGGCCCGGCTGGCGTCCTCGGGCAGCCCCTTGAGCTCCTCGAGGGCCGCCGCCAGGTCGCCCTGATCCAGGTGACCCTCCGCGCGGGCGACGATCGCCCCGGTGCCGTCGCCCTCCACCTCGCCCACCGGCCGCACGGTGACGACCTGGCTGACCCGGTTCAGGACGTCGCCCAGCACGCCGTCGTCGCTGTCGCCGTAGCCGGCGGCGACGATGTCTCTCGCGGTCGCCGGAAACTCGCGTTGCAGCTCCGTCAGGTTGGCCACTCCGCTGCCGGCCAGCGGTTTGAGCTCTGCCAAAGCCTCCTGAAACTCCGCCCGGTCGCCCGCCAGCCGGCTCACGTCCGCGAGCTGCTCGGAGAAGGGACCGGTGTAGCGCATGGCGTCGCGCAAGGTGCCCACGGCCGACCAGAGCAAGGCGTCCTGGCTGTCGTTGCGCGCCTTCAATTCATCGATCGCCGCGCGAATCTCCTGCAACGAGGCCTCGATCGCCGCCACCTCGCCGCTCAGCCCGCCCAAAGCGGTGGTGGCGGCGGTGGTGGTGGCCGTGGCGGCCTCGGCGCTGGCGCTGGCGCTGGCGCCCAGGGCCGCCAGCCGTGCGTCCAGATCCTTCAGCTCGGCGGCCAAATCCGCCGTGGCGTCGGTGCCGCCGCTCAAGGCCGCGATTTCGCCTTCGAGGCGGGCGAGGTCGTCCGCCGTCGCCAGATTGTCCGGCAGGCCGGACGCGCCCGGTTGCGCCTCGATCGCCGCCAAGCGGCTCTCCAAGGCGGCAAGCTGTTCGGAGACCGCGCCGTCCGCACCGCCCTCGGCAGCCGTTTCTTCCGATGTCGCCCAAATGTCCTTGGTCAAGACCGCGCCGCCGGCCCCGACCGCGAAGACCAGGGCGCCGAGGACGAACCCCGGGACCCAGCTTGGCCGGCCGCCCTGGCCCGATCCCGCCGATCCCTGCGTGGCAGCCGCAATGGACGGTACAATGGGCGGCGCGATCGCCGGCGGTTCGTCTTCCACAGTCGACTCTTCGTCGGTCGCCGCCGGGGCCCAGGGCTGGGCTGCGGTGGTCGCCGTCTCGGGTGCACTCTCAGTCTCAGTCTCGGCCGCGGCCGCGGATGGAGTTTCCGGGGGCGCCTCCGCGCTGGCGTCGAGATCCCCATCGTCGAGCGCGACCTCATGCGCCGTCGCGGCCGCGCGAATTTCATCGTGCCGCGTTTCCGGGATCACGCCCCGTTCCTTCCAGCCCTGAACCGTGCTGACCGGCACCTCCAGTTTGTTGGCCATTGGGCGGATGCCGCCGAAGGCGCCGATCACCCTGAGGGCCGGAGGCGTTTCATCGCCGCCGTTCGACGGCTCGCTTGATTGATCCAGGCCTTCGCTGGCCGGTTTGGTATCGTCCCCCATTGCCTCCTCCCGTCCCCATCAGCCTGCCGCCTCGTCGAGAGCCGCCAAACCGTCCAAGAGCGCTGCTTGCGTCGGCTGCGCCGCAATGTGTAAAGCGCGCCACGGGAGCCGCTTGATGTCCTCGGCCACTGCCTGGCTCAAACAGACCGCAATCATGCGGCCGCAGACGGCCGTCAGACGGCTCTTCGTAAGCAGCCTAACAAAGGTTCTACCCGTTCGGGGAGAGAAAAAAAGGGCCGCGTCGATTCGCCCATCCCGGAGCGCCGCGGCGGTAGCCTCGGAAAGCGCCGGACTCGGCTCGGATTCGTAGAGCGCGACCCGCCGGACCGTGAAGCCCGCCGCCTCGAGATTGCCCTTCAGGTCACCCGCCACGTGCCGCGCCGCCGGGTGAAAGATCGCTCCGGCGCCTGGGCCCAACCGGGACGCGATGAGGCCCGCCAGGGCACCGACATCGCCGCCGGCGCTTTCGATCGCCGCGAAGCCGGCCGCCCGCGCCGCCGCCGCCGTGGCGTCTCCGACGGCGAAGACCGGCAGGTCCCGGCGCGTGGTCCGCTCAGCGAGAGCCCGCGCGCCGTTGGCGCTGGTCAGCGCGAGCGCCTGAACGTCGGAGAGGTCGACGACGGCGTCCGGTTTGGCAACGATGGTCAGCAACGGCTCGACCATCACCGCGTGGCCGCGGGCGGCGAGCTCCGCCGCGATCGGTGCGGCATCCGCCTCCGGACGGGTGACCAGGACCTTCATGGCGTGTCCGCCCCGAACCTATCCGCAAGGGCTGCAAAAAAGGCCTCGCCCGCAAGCTGGCGCAACTCCCGGCCGACCGCGCGCCCCAGGGTCTCGGCGCCGGCTATCCCGGGTCCCGGCCCCACGGCTTCGCTGCGGTAGACCGCGCTGCCGTCGGGCTCGGCCACCAGGGCCCGCAGGCGCAGCCCGCCGGTTTCGGTCTCCGGCTCGGCCAAGACGGCGATCGGCGTGCGGCAGGAGCCGTCGAGCACCTCCAGGCAGGCCCGCTCGGCGGCGATCTGGCGCGACGACGCCGGATCGTCGATTAGGCGGGCCAAATCCTTGACGCGTCCGTCTTCGCTGCGCACCTGGAGGCCGATGGCGCCCTGGCCGACCGCCGGCAAAATCTCGTTCGGATCGAGCACGGCCCGCGCTTCGGCCTCCCGCGCCAAGCGCCTGAGGCCGGCAAGCGCCAGCATGGTGGCGTCGACCTCGCCCGCCGCCAGCTTCTTCAGCCGCGTGTCCACATTGCCGCGCAGCAGCACGCACTTTAGGTCAGGGCGCAGAGCCAGCACCTGGGCCTGACGCCGCAGGCTCGCCGTGCCGAAGACGGCGCCCTCGGGCAAATCCGCGATCCGCCGGCCGTGCGGCGATAAAAACGCATCGCGTGGGTCCTCGCGCGGCAGCACCGCGGCGATTTCGAGCCCGGCGGGAAGCCAGGTCGGCACGTCCTTCATGGAGTGGACGGCGAGATCGATCCGGCCGTCCATGAGCGCCGCCTCGATCTCCTTGGTGAACAGGCCCTTGCCGCCGACCTCGGCGAGCGCCCGGTCGCGCACCCGGTCGCCGGTTGTCTGGATCACCACGATCTCGCAAGCCTCCTGGCCCGACAAGTCCGGATGCGCGGCGGCCAGGCGTTCGCGGGCCTCGCGCGCCTGAACCAGGGCCAGGGGGCTGCCGCGTGTGCCGATGCGAAGGAGGGGCTTGGCCATGACGATTTTTTAGGCCGCCGCCTCGGCCGAGGAAAGGCCCGAGCAGAGC